>NZ_JAZETN010000004.1:0-291751 GCF_036864475.1 Alteromonas sp. S005
ATTCACTAGAAGCCGCTGCCTCTTAGTGACTCACCCTGTTCGAGTGAGGTGCGCATTATACGCTGGAAGTTTTCGTTGTCAACACTTTTTGAAAATTTATTTTCTGAAGCGTTTCTTCTAAACTCCCATCTTTACTGGCCTATGTAGGTAGTAGAGACTTACTTCAGGAGGGTTGCTGTTTTGCTTTTCCCCCGAAGCGGATGCGCATTTTAGGGAAATGAGCGCTCACGTCAACACTTATTTCGAAAAAAACTCTATTTTTCGATCGTTTGCACAAACAACACACAAAGTGTTCATTAAAACCACGAATTAACCTCACTTTTAACCATCTATAAGCTTAGTTAAGTGGTATCCGCTGTGTTGTACTATAAATTAAGTAGCTCGTAACTAATAAAATTACGTTCATATCAGGAGCATTCTATGAAGGTTTCGGAATTTAAGACCGCGGGAAAACTCATTACTGGACTTGGTGCCATTAAAGCCCTCGCTGATGAAATGAAACGTTTAGGCATAAGTAACTGTGCAGTGTTAACTGATAAAGGCGTATCTTCATCAGGACTTCTCGACCAAATACTCACGTTAATTTCTTCTGAACCTGTACTTATTATTGATGATATACCTCCTGAGCCAGAAGTAGATGTTATAGAAGGAAAGCTGCGCTTGCTTCGAAAGAAGCAGGTAGACGGAATAATCGCTCTGGGTGGAGGCAGTGCGATTGATAGTGCTAAAGTACTTGCCGCCACTTATGACTATACCGGCCCTCTTTCAGAGCTCTTCGGAGAAAATACGCTTAAACAAAGAAACCTCCCCCTTATTGTTATACCCACTACCGCAGGTACAGGCTCCGAAGTTACCAACATTGCTATTTTGTCTGACCCTAAGGCACAAATGAAAAAAGGCATTGTTAGCCACTGCTTATTACCCGATGTTGCTATTGTTGCACCTGAGATGACAAAAACATGCCCTGCGTCCATTACAGCAGCTAGTGGAATAGACGCATTCGTTCACGCTCTTGAAGCCTATATAAGTGTAAATGCAAGCCCGATTACTGACGCTCTTGCTGAGAAGGCGCTTAAGCTTATCTTTAATTCATTACTTCACGCTTATAATAATGGTGAGAACTTGTCAGCACGCGAAGATATGGCCACCGGCAGTTTAATGGCAGGTCTTGCGTTTGGAAATGCGGGCGTGGGGGCGGTACATGCCTTAGCTTACCCACTAGGGGGACGGTTTCATCTGTCACATGGCATGAGTAACGCGGTAATGCTACCTCATGTATTGAAAGTAAATGCGCCGTTCTGCCAAGACAAACTTTATTGTGTGGCTAAACTTTTAAAGGTATGTGAGCGCCACCATTCAAAAGAAGAAGCAGTTAAGCTGCTATTAGCTGCTATAGAAAAGCTATGTAGGGATGTAGACATACCCGCTTCACTCACCCATTTTAATATTTCTCCAACTTGTGTAGGAGAACTAGCAGAAGAGGCGAGTAAAGTAACTCGCCTTCTTCGCAATAATCCCAAGCAATTAAGTGTTGAAGAGATTGAAGATATATATCGGCTTGCTTTTTAAAGTGGTCTTACCCACATATTTTTAAAGCTTACTAAGTTGCCATGATCTTGCAATTGAAGCGGCGCGCATCCGTGAGCTTTATACTTAGGCGCTCCTATCCATTCTGTGGTTCCTTGGATCTCGGTATGGTTTTGAACTACTACGCCATTATGTATAACGGTAACATAGCCCTTTGTTGCTAACTCTTCACCGTTAAAGGTAGGTGCTTTATAGATAATGTCATAGGTTTGCCACTCACCAGGGGACTTCATAGCATTAACTAACGGGATAGTTTGCTTATATACACTTGCCGCCTGACCATTGGGATAGGTCTTATTCTGGTATGAGTCTAATACCTGAATCTCGTATCTTTGTTGAAGGAAAATACCGCTATTATTACGCTGCTGTCCTTCCATACCGGCTTCTGGCTGAGGCGCTTTCCACTCTACGTGCAGCTGAACATCACAAAACTCTGCTTTCGTTTTGATATCGCCTGTTCCCGGCTTCACAGTTAGTACACCGTTTTCCAGCGTCCACTTAGCATCACCTTCCTTTACTGACGTCCAGTTAGATAGGTCATCATCAATTAACGAGATGGCATCAGAGGGCACGCCTGCCTTATCAAAAGAAACCACTTCAGGAACAGGTTCCCAAACTTCCGTTTTAGCGGCCTGCTGTTCACGAGTTAGACGTGATTCACTTTTTTCGGTATCTAATGCTGTTGTAGCGAATGCGCTAAGCGGCATAAGTAGCGCCACCGTAGAGGCAACAATAGCTTTATTCATTATGTAAGCACCTTTTCTAATCTGTTTCATCACTATGCAGCGATTGGCTTTCCTGTTTCTATTCTATTCGCACTTTGCGTTTGTTCACTGAGCTTTATATAAGGCTCCTGTATACGCAACTCCTGTATACTGGCCCTTCTCTATCAAGCTTATGTAGCCCACGCTTTGTCACCCTTCTTATAAGGGAATGCACCGTCGTAACGTCCAGGAATAGCCACATATCGAAGTACTTTAGCCGCGCCAACTTGAGACGTGAAAAAGCAATAAAGTGTTAGCTGCTTTAATAGGGTGAAGTAGTGAGGAGTTGGCTCATCGGTGCCTGGCTCCCACTGACTTGGCTTTCCTGTTTCAACGCCTTGATAAACGCCGTTAGCAAGATTTGCCGCTTTTGCTTCCACATCCAAATCGTTAAAGAGAGTTTCTCGCTCTTGTTTGGTAAGCTGGATAAATGGCTTATTGAAGCGACTTTGACTTAATGAAGATATTTTCTTTATGCCATCGACAAACGTCTTTTGAAGTAGTGGTGTGTAGCAATCGGTTACCAGCACAGCCATTGTTGCACCAACGTTAGCTGCTTTTGCTCCAGGCGTATCTGTTTGGGGAATGATTACTTCCCCCATCTCATTGAGTAGAACCACGTCTTTCTCGTTAAACAATGTGTCACTTAGCGGTACCACAGGAATATCTTTGTATGCAAACACATTCCCTGCAAATAACGCCGTACCCGTCGCTGTCGCAATAAGTTTAAGTAGTTCTCGGCGCTCCATTATAGATTTCCTCGCTTTAACTCTTCTACGGCAAAGTCTGCGGCTCTTGCCGTTAATGCCATGTAGGTCAGTGAAGGGTTAACACAGCTGGCCGATGTCATTGCCGCACCATCGGTCACAAATACGTTCGGTGCATCCCACACTTGGTTATGCGCGTTAAGCACAGAGCTTTTTGGGTCTCTTCCCATACGCGCCGTGCCCATTTCATGAATGCCCATACCAGGTGCGTAGTCAGCATCCCAGCCTTGAACATTTTTAAGGCCAGCCGCTTCAAACATCTCAATAGCGTCTTGCTGCATGTCCTTACGCATCTTAAGTTCGTTTTCTTTGATCTCAACGTCCATGGCGAGTACCGGCAAGCCCCACTTGTCGGTGACTTTTTTATTCAAGTACACTTTGTTCTCGTGATACGGAAGAATTTCACCGAAAGCTGTCATGCCGATGGTCCAAGGACCAGGCTCGGTTATCGCATCTTTAAGCCCTGCACCTATACCAAGTTCGGCAATGTCTTTGCGCCAACCTGAACGGCTTGCACCGCCTTGATAACCAAATCCACGCAGGTAGTCTCGTTTATCACTTCCCCAATTTCTAAACCTTGGCACATAGAAACCGCTTGGTCTGCGTCCGTAAGTATATTTATCGTCAAAGCCTTCTACTTCTGCCGAGGCACCTACTCTAAAATGGTGGTCCATAACGTTGTGGCCTAGTTCGCCACTACTGCTTCCCAATCCACCGTCCCACACATCCGTGGCAGAATTCATTAGTACCCATGCCGAGTTCAAAGCTGACGCGTTAACGAAAACGATTTTACTGTTGAATACATAGGTCTCGTTGGTTTCTGCATCGATAATTTCAACGCCAGTTGCGCGCTTTTTGTCTTTGTCGAACAAGATCTCTTTCACTATCGAGAAAGGTCGAAGGGTTAAGTTACCTGTTTTAACCGCAGCTGGAAGCGTAGATGCTTGTGTACTGAAATAGCCACCGAAAGGACAACCCAACCAGCACTTATTGCGATACTGACAATGAACACGCCCTTCTTCAGGTTTGCTTTGAGTCATGTTTGAAGTGCGGCCATGCACGATGTGACGCGCGCCTTCATAGGCCTTCTTCACCCGCGCCGCGACACTTTTCTCTACAATATTCATTGGCATTGGTGGCTGGTATACACCATCAGGCAGTACATCTAAGCCATCGCGATTACCACTAATACCCGCAAATTTTTCTACGTAGTCATACCAGGGTGCCAAATCGTCATAACGTATAGGCCAGTCGACGGCAATACCTTCTTTAGCGTTAGCTTCGAAATCTTCTTTGTTTAAGCGGTAGCTTTGGCGCCCCCATAACAATGAGCGTCCGCCCACATGGTAGCCTCTGTACCAGTCAAAGCGCTTGTCTTCAATGTAAGGGTTTTCTTTTTCATTTGCCCACATACCATACGTTTTTTCATTCAGTGGGTAGTCGCGCTTAAGCACGGGGTAATCTACTTTCATCGCCTGAGTAGGTAAATCGCGATGCGGATAATCCCAATCTTCTTTATGAGCGTTTTTATAGTCTTTAATATGTTCAATATTTTGACCACGCTCGAGCATAAGCACTTTCAAACCTTTTTCTGTGAGCTCTTTAGCTGCCCAACCGCCACTGATACCAGATCCAATGACTATTGCATCGTATTCGTTACTCGCCATAACACGTCCTTATAACTTCATTCGTCGCTGTGCCTGTTCGCACTCTATACATCGCAGATTTGAATCGCTTGGTGTAGCGACGCGACTCTGCTGGCTTTGCTTTTCGGTGTGGGTATAAACTCTTGTGCTAAATAGCCTTTGAATCCGGTCTGAACAATGGCTTTAGCAATGGCTTCATAGTTGAGTTCTTGTGAAGCATCGATTTCGTGACGACCGGGAACGCCGGCCGTGTGATAGTGACCAAAGTACTGATAGTTATCTCGAATAGTTCGGATGATATCTCCCTCATTAATTTGCATGTGGTAGATATCGTAAAGTAGTGAGAAGTGCTTAGAGCCTAGGCGTTTGCAAAGTTCTATCGCCCATCCAGAATTGTCGGCCATGTAATCAGGGTGGTCGACTTTGCTGTTAAACAGCTCCATGAAAACAACTACGTTTCGCTTTTCAGCATGAGGTAAAATGCGTTTTAACCCTTTAACCGCATTTTCCAGTCCCTCTTCTCGTGACATGCCTCGTGCATTGCCGCTAAAACAGATAAGGTTTGTATAATCTGCATCAGCGACTAAATCGATGTGCTTTAAATAGCGCGCTTCTAGTTCATCGTGTAATTCAGCGTGAATAAAGCCATCTTCAAGGCTTATCTCGGCGCCATTACACATTGAGGAGTCGATGCCATATTGCTTTAGTACAGGCCAATCTTCAGGGCCGACTAGGTCAATCGCACTGAATCCCAGGTCTTTTACGGTTTTGCACAACTCTTCAATGCTTAAATCGCCGTAAGTCCACCGACTTACCGAGTGATTCACATTACCTTTAAGCGGTGTATTCATGGTGTTGCTACCTTCACGTGCTGTGACAGACTCGGCAGCAGCTAAACCAGAGGCGGTTAATCCTACTCCTGCTAGCCCTACCCCAGTCATTGCCATGCTTTGAAGTAATTTCCTGCGGGCGTTGTTATGCATCGGCATTTACTTTCTCCTTTCTAAATAGAATGGCAAAGAGTACTAACACCACCATGGCAAACCCTGCTGGGAATAACCAAACCTGCTGCCAACTGTGGGCACCTGTTTCCAGCGTGTAGGTGTCGGTAATTGCGCCTGCAACAGCAAACCCCGCCAGCATTCCTACGCCGTACGTTGCCAGGGTGATTAGCCCTTGTGCGGCACTTTTTATATGTTCGCCCGCCTTTGCATTGGTATAGATTTGGCCTGATACAAAGAAGAAGTCGTAACAAATACCGTGCAGTCCAATACCAACAATAAGCATGAACAGGCCTTCGTCAGCGTTTCCGAATGCGAACAGTGCATAACGTACAACCCACGCCGCCATACCTATCACCAACGTAGCTTTAATGCCGAAACGGTTCAAAAATACCGGCAGGGCCAACATGAACAATACTTCGGAAACTTGACCTAGTGTCATTTTGCCCGTTGCATTTTCAACGCCTATTTCAGTAAGGAATGGGTTCGCATTCTGGTAGTAAAACGCCAGTGGAATACAAATAAGTACAGATGAAAGAAAAAACACAAAGAAGTTTTTGTCTTTTAACAGTGCCAACGCGTCTAAGCCTAGAATGTCGCGAATAGTTACCGCTTTACCGCTAGATTGAGGTGGCGTGTTAGGTAGCGTAAAACTGAACACACCTAAGATTAGCGAGGCAACACTGCACAATAAGAAGGTGTTTTTGAGCATACCATCGGCAATAGACTGTGCAGAATCCCATGAGAAGACATAGCTAATCATAAGGCCTGCCACAATCCAGCCGATAGTGCCCCACACACGAACTTTTCCGAACTCTTTCGATGGGTCGACCATTTGCCCGAATGACACCGAGTTAACCAGTGCCAGCGTAGGCATATACGCAATCATGTACGCCAACACATAAGGGTAGAAGCTGGCAAAATCATTCGCTTGGTACATACAATACATAAGTACGGCGCCAATGATGTGTAAGAAACCGAGGATCTTTTCTGCATTAAAGAATCGGTCGGCAATGAGCCCAACAATGAAGGGAGCAATAATTGCGCCCCAGCTCTGGGTCGAGAAGGCCATACCGATTTGCCCACCATTGGCAGACAGGGTATTCGATAGATACGTACCTAAAGTTACAAACCAGCCTCCCCAAATGAAGAACTGAACGAACATCATCAAACTCAGGCGTAGGGTTATCATAGTTATTGTTATCCTAGTGATGGCGCTTAGCGCTCAAGGCCTAAAATACGATTATTCTTCGCTTCGCTAACGTCTCCACCAGCAAAGTCGTCAAACGCATATTTGCTTGGCTCGATAATGTGTGAAGCGATAAACGGTGCGCCTTCTGCCGCGCCTTGCGCACTGTCTTTTAAGCAGCATTCCCACTCTAAAACTGCCCAGCCTGTGAAGCCATACTGGGTAAGTTTGCTAAAAATTCCTTTGAAGTCGACTTGGCCGTCGCCAAGGGAACGAAAACGTCCCGCGCGGTCTTGCCAGTCTTGATAGCCGCCATATACACCGTTTCTACCGTTCGGATTAAACTCGGCGTCTTTGACGTGATACATTTTGATCCGGCTGTGGTAGCGATCAATGAAGTCGAGATAGTCTAGCTGCTGTAAAACAAAGTGGCTTGGATCGAAAAGAATATTTGCTCGTGGGTGGTTATCTACTGCTTTTAAAAACTGCTCGAACGATGCGCCATCGTGCAGGTCTTCACCAGGGTGGATTTCATAACACACATCAACGCCCGCATCGTCGAATGCATCGAGAATGGGTTTCCAACGCTTAGCTAATTCAGCAAAGCCTTGCTCGACCAAGCCAGCAGGACGCTGAGGCCACGGGTAAACCAAGTGCCACATTAATGCACCAGAAAAAGTAGCGTGGGCTTTTAATCCCAAACGTTTGCTGGCAATAGCTGCACATTTGAGCTGGTTGATTGCCCACTCGGTTCGCTCTTGTGGCTTACCATGCAGATGCGAGGGTGCAAAGTTATCGAATAATTCGTCATAAGCAGGGTGCACAGCAACTAACTGGCCTTGTAAGTGCGTAGAAAGCTCAGTGATTTCTACGCCTGCGTCTTTACATATTTTAGCGATGTTGTCGCAGTACTCTTGGCTCTCCGCTGCTTTTTCTAAATCAAAAAGACTAGGGTCAGTAGGTACCTGTATTCCCTTATAGCCAAGCGACGCTGCCCACTTCGCCATGTTTTCAAGCGTATCGAAAGGCGCTTCTTTTCCCATAAACTGAGCAAGAAAGATTGCGGGCCCTTTTATAGGTTGTTGGTTAGTAGCCATAAGCGCTCACCTTTTTCATATTAAGTTGTAGTTGCATTACCGCGTTCCTTCCTGACTAACCGACTCCCATTTGGTGTCGCTGCCAGTACTGGCAAGCATGGCGTCTATGAATATCATTCCGCGTAAACCAGCATTTATTCCGGGAACGCCCTCGGCTTTATCTTTTTGATTCGCGCGCACTGCTTTGGCAAAGTCGGTATACAAGTTTGCCATGGCTTCTAAGTAGCCCTCTGGATGACCAGCTGGAACACGACAACGTGCAGATGCCTCATCACATAGCCCTACTTGACCTTGGCCCGCTCTAAACACCTGATAAGGGGCATCAACGGGGCGAAAAATGACAGAATTGGGCTCCATTTGACGCCACTGTAAACCGCCTTTGTCACCATAGACGCGGATCTTCAATGCATTTTCCTCACCAGCACATACCTGTGAAGCAATCAACACACCCGACGCGCCCTTTCTAGTTTTAATAAGCGCAGCGCCATCATCATCTAATCGACGTCCCTCAACATGCGTGTTCAACTCGCCACATAGCGAGGTAACACTGTCGTTCAATACAAATTCGACAAGTCCAAAGGCATGAGTGCCAATATCGCCCATTGCGCCCGTTGCGCCAGAAATTGCTGGGTCGGTACGCCACTGCGCTTGCTTATTGTGCGTTTCTTCTTCGCCAGACAACCAGCCCTGCGGGTACTCAACGTATACCTTTCGAATATTGCCCAGCTTACCGCTTTCAACAAGGTGACGTGCTTGCCATACCATCGGATAGCCGAGGTAGGTATGAGCCAAGCCATATAGTGATTCATTTGCGTGAATAACATCTTGCAGCTCTTTTACTTCAGCAAAGCTAACGCCAGCAGGTTTTTCACAGAACACATGGAAGCCCGCTTTAATAGCGGCAATTGAAATGGGTACATGAAGGTGATTAGGTGTGACGATTACTACCACCTGCATGCGCTCTAGCTCAGGTAACTTAGCTTCTTCGTCAAGCATTGCCTGCCAACTATTGTATGCGCGAGTTAATGGCACGTTTAACGAGGCGGCAGTGCGTGAGTTATTCTCTTCATTGCGGCTAAATGCGCCGCACACCAACTGGTAGTTCCCATCTAACCCTGCGGCATGGCGATGCACGGCACCGATGAATGCGCCTTCCCCGCCGCCGATCATTCCCATTCGAATTGGTTGCATTGAAATTCCTCTGTGTGCAAATGCACTGTTGGTGTTGCCAATGCAATGAAATGTAACCCGTTACATTTTATTGGTCAACACAAAAAACAGCATTTTATTAATCTAAAGTTTACAAGTGACTAGGTGATACCGGGGCTTTGCTACCTCTAACAGCTTATTTCTGCACCAAATTTGAACATAGCACTAGCTCAAATTTACATAAATCCTACAAATAACCTTTGACGTTTTAATGAAACTGCGTATTCTTTTGCTTAAAATGAAAACGGTTACATGGTAATTTCACGTAATTTTTGAATTCGCTACCATTGAATAGACCACACCTCTACTGAGTTAGGTTTACAATGCGCGAGAGAATGAACAAACAACAATAATGTAAATGGCAAATATTAGAGATGTAGCAGATAGTGCCGGCGTGTCGGTCGCTACCGTATCAAGAACATTGCAACAACCTGAGCGTGTTTCGCCGAAAACACGCAATAAGGTGATGGCTGCGGTTCAGGCAGTTGGATATAAACCTAACTTAATGGCGGTTAAGTTTCGCTCGGGAAAAACCCACAATTTAGTGGTACTGGTGCCCACGGTAGCGAACGTGTTTTTTGCCCGTGTTATTAGCGGAATGCAGGAAGCAGCCGCAGAGCTAGGTTATTCCATTTTACTTGCCAACACCCTTGGTAACAGCGAAATTGAAAACCATTACGCCAAAATGGTAAGCACCTCCCAGGCAGATGGGCTTATTCAGTTACGTGCGCACAACCCATTTGATGCCACGATGATTAACGACAACGGCCTACTTCCCATGGTTAATGCCTGTGAGGTGATTGACGATGGCCAATATCCTGTTGTGTCGTTAGACAACCGTGCTGCAGCCAAGGCAATGACCGAACACCTAATATCGTTAGGACATTCCCGCATTGCCATGATTAAAGGGCCGAACTCTAGCCCGCTGACTCAAGACCGTCTAGCTGGCTACAAGGACGCACTAACGCAAGCAGGTATTTCTTTTGATGAAAATTTGCTGTTCCCAGGCGACTTTACATTGCAGGCCGGATACAACGCCGGTGAAACCATTGCTCGTTTGAAAGACAGGCCTACCGCTGTTTTTTGCGAAAACGACGAAACAGCTATTGGTGCCATGCAAGCCTTCAAGCAAGCTAATTTGCATGTACCAAACGATATTTCTGTAGCAGGTTTTGACGACATTGCGTTCTCAGCATTTGTCGACCCGCCGCTAACGACTATTGCACAACCGGCAGAGGAGTTTGGTAGAACGGCAGTTACGCTTTTAGTGGACCTACTGAACGGCAAAATTCGCAAAGCCCCCAAGGTTATTATGCCGTTTGAACTTATTGTACGTGGGAGCACAGGCAAGGCTTTGAGTTAATTAGTGAGAGTAAAGCGCCAGCCCCTATGAACCTAGACATATAAAGGAGCATACAGTGAATCGGAGTAAAGAAACCTCGAGCAAGACAGCAATTTTAGACGCGGCCAGCAGTATTAGCTCTGGCGTTTCAAGACGACAGTTCATTAAATACTCGTCTGGTTTATTGGCGGCTATGAGTGCTCCTGCTGTTTTGGCAAGTACTAGTTCGGTTCAGGGGCATGGTAGTGATAAAGGAGCAATGATGGAGGGCATGCATAACAGCGCGGTCGGCCTGCAGCTTTATACCCTAAGAGATATAATGAAAATAAGTGTACCGGCTACACTTAAATTGGTCGCTGACGTAGGCTATACGGAAATGGAATTTGCAGGCTACTTTGACCATAGCGCAAAAGAGATTCAGCAACTACTTGATGAAAATGGCCTTACTGCGCCTTCGACTCACATTATGTTAGACCAATTCGACACTAACTTGTCACAAATTTTAGATGACGCACAAACCGTTGGTCACAAATACTTGGTAGTTCCTTGGCTTAGCGAAGCCCAACGTGGTACGGGAATTGCGCCATACCAAGCCCTTGCAGAAAAACTAAACACCATTGGTGAAGCCTGTAAGAAAGAAGGCATTACCCTTGCCTACCACAACCACGACTTCGAATTTGAAATACGCGACGGCAAAACGCCGTTAGATGTACTGATAACCCAGACAGACCCAGACCTTGTTGCAATGGAACTGGATTTATACTGGACGGTAAAAGCAGGTAAAAACCCCATTGATTACTTTAAGCAGTACCCAGGCCGCTTTAAGCTTTGGCATGTAAAAGATTTGGCTGAAGACGGCAGTTTTGCTGATGTGGGCACAGGCACCATTAACTTTAAAGAGATATTCGCGCACGGCAAGTTAGCCGGTATTGAACATAAATTTGTAGAGCGCGATCAAACCACCGACCGCATTGCCACTATTGAGCAAGGCTTTAAAGCAGTAAGCGCACTTAATAAAGGCGTTAGCTAACGCTTTTGACCTTGCCGTGGTTATAATGGGCACACAGTAAAAACGTCATAATAGTAGTAATTTTATGAGTGAACTTTTCAGTGCCCTTTCTCGCGCCCTAAGCCCCTATTACACCGAAATGAGCATTATGCTTATGGCCACTATTTTAGTGGTGTACGGCGACCTGATTAACGGCCATGTAAAACGCATACTGGCACCTAACCATTTCATCATTCGCGTTAGTTTGTTTGTAGTGCTGTGTGCCTTCGGCTACGGCGCACTAACTTTGTACGGCGCCCCCTTCTTGAAACACACCCTAGCCTACTTGCCCTGGCAGTACCAAGGAGCAGGCTATATGGCATCGTTTCTATTGATAGGCTTTTTGGCGGAAAGGCGTAGATATGTTTAGCAGCTTTTTTACTCTGTTTAAAAAAACTAAGCGACAGTTTTACTATATTGCTCTATGTACTTTTTAGGTGGTAGATGCATGACCTTTTTGAAAGAGGTAGAAAAGTAAGCAGCTGTTCCAAAACCTACGTCTAGACATGTATCTAAAATGCTATTTCCTTCTAGCAGCAGTGGAATAGACTTTTCGATCCTAAAGCGCGATAGAAATTCGCTAAAGTTGTACTCGAACAATTCAGACATCCTTCGATTTAAACTTCTCGGACTTATTAATAACTGGGAAGAAGCTTGCTCTCTGTTGAACGCTTCGTCATGGTAGTTCTTCTCGAGTACAGCGATAAAACTCAGATAAAACGCCATATCCTTCTCGTTATCAAATTCGGGAATTGTTAAACATCCAAATTTGAAAACGGGAAGCGCACTTTCATCGTCTTCTTTTTCTTTTGACTCTCTTACCGACAATAAATGTTCAACCCGCAGTATTGTCTCTTCATTTGAGGCTGGCTTCGCTAAGAAGTAATCTACTTTTTCCTCTAATGCTGCTTTTTCCAGTTCTGCTCCTGTTTCAGCAGTTAGCATCAATATAGGAATGTTTGAATAGCTAGGGTTTTGGCGAATAGCCTTGGTTAAACTAAGCCCATCCATTTCGTGCATCATTTGATCCGTTATTACCAAGTCCACCAAATAATGTTGCATGACATCTAAAGCTTGAACGCCATTTCGCGCAACAAGGCAGCGATATTTACCGGAGAACAGATCGAAGAGGTAGGAACGGAATTCTCTGCTGTCATCAACAATTAATAGCGACTTCTTATTTGTTTTAGCATTTGCTAACGAATAATTTTCAGCTTGCGAATTTACAAAAGCAATATCATCGACTGGCAGCGTTACCGTTATTTTCGTTCCCACACCTTTTTGACTTTGAAGTGCAATCTCTCCTTGGTTTAACTCTACTAGAGTTTTAACCGTAGCCAGCCCTACACCATTTCCATCTAGTTTATTATTACCTCTAGCAAACCTTTCAAACACTTTGTTCTGTAAGTTTTCCTCAATTCCCTCACCATCATCACTTACAGTAATCTTTAGTACCTTGCTATCCTGTATAGCACTCACCTTTATCGTGCCAAGTTCAGGTGTAAACTTGATAGCGTTCTGAACAAGGTTAGACAAGATTTTTTCTAAGCTTTCACTGATCAAGGACACATCTTTTTTGACCTTTATTCGCACTTCAAGATTTTGCCTTTTTTGCTTCGCTAGAGGTTCTAGGGATAGCACAATTAAACGAATATTTTCGGATGAATATGACTTGTAATAATCTTCAATATTAAAGGCTGTAGGGACATCTTGGCTCATCTGGTTGATTAATTTTTCAACCCTTTTCACATTGTCCTGGATACTGACTAACTCTTTGCGCGTGCCCTTATCTGAATCAGGAATTTTTTCTAACGAACCGTTAATTACTTGAATAGGTGTTCGAAGCTCAGAGGTGATTTGGTTGATGAAACGCTCTTTACTACGCAGCATTTTTTCGAACTTTGAATGCCCATCTGTAATTTCATAACGAGTTAGATGTGCGTATAAACTGGTGTTTTTGAATTTTTTATAAAGCTTACTTGCTATCCCAACCTTCCATAAGTAAAAAAACAATATGCCAATAGACAGATATAAAATGATGCCCCATTTAGAAGCCCAGAGAGGCGGAGCTATATCAAACTTTATAGTCAAACCATTTTGAGTATTTCTATTATGGCTGCTAATTACATTAAGCGTATGACTACCAAAGTCCAAGTCACCTAAAGTTAAACTCATTGATGTTTTGTTATGTGAGAACCAAGCATTATCGTCTAACTTGAACTCAATTCCCTCGCTCTTGCTATAAACATCACTATCGACAAAATTGAAGCTGATTTCTTTAAAGCCGCTGTCGAATTTAAAATTAAGGTGCTCAGGAAAATGAAGCTCGTTCCTCCCTTTTTCATCGTTCCATTTAACGTGAGTTAGAACAGTAGTTTCCACTTCTCTGGGTAGACTTTTAAGGCTTTGTATTAATTCCTTTTCATCGAGCAAGTAACTGTACTTATCCCCTTTTACTAACACTTTTGTGCGAAGTTCCTCAAAACTTCTATACTCAAAGTCTGAATCAAAAAGACCAAACCGCAAGCCTACTTTAGAAGCGGATTCGCTTGACCGAGGTTTTATGAAGAGCCCCATGTTTGAGGCCACCCAAAGATTACCGCTCTCTGAAATCATAGCCCCTCGTATAAACCTCAGCTCACTTAAGCCTTGAACTGTTGAAACTTTGACCGAGCCACTCTTCTTATCAATTTCTTGTAGGCCTGCTCCAGATGTACATAGCAAATAAACGTTTTTATACTCGACTAAACACTGAAGACCGAACCAACTGCCCTCCTGAGAGTTGATAGTTCGCCAACTAAATTTCGATAACTGAAAGTGCACATTATCAAACACATCAAATGCAGCAAGCTCACCTCCGCTCAATAAGGTACTATAAACGATTTTTCTAGGAGCGTTGATGGTGTCTTTTATAGTGCCATTCACAATATAGTAGTAGCTAGCACTACTCCCATCATCGAAGTAGAAGTAGAAAGTGTTATTATCGATTTCAACAGAATGAATAAATTTTCTGCTACACAGTTCTGATGGGCTTAGCTCTACTAATCGAGCAAAAACCTCTTCTTGCCGAGACACGCAATGTGAGACATTTCCCTGTTCTATACCTTTCCTGATTAATTCACCATTGTTTTCGTTTAGATTGAATAGACCACTTTCAATTCGAACTAACGTTTCGGCTTTGTCGATAGCAGATTTTTGAATATTTTCTCTTAATGCGCTCCCGTTAAGCGATACAAGGTTTGTCGACAACATCGTTTCGGGTAAAGAAATTAGACCTAATTGTGAGGAGGCAATAAGAAGTGAATCATAAGGGCCTACTGCTATTTTGGTAATCGTTCGAATCGCTTCGGATGTCAAAACTGGGTTCATAAAGGGAGGCGCTACTAGTTCCCGGCCTTGCAGTATCAATAATCTGCCATCGGAAACCCAAATATTGTTGTCTGCAGTTTTAATTACATCATTTATATAAGTACCGCTAACCCCTTCAGTAGAAACATAGCGCTTTTTACTGCCTAATATGTAGAGGCCTTCAGGTCCTCCAATGTATAACTCTTTATCAATAACCTTAATGAAGGTCACACTCGATAAAAGTGGCAGTTTGTCACTAAGCAGGTTCTCCTCCAAAACACCTGACGTTTCTAAGATTGAGAAGTAACCTTTATCCGATGCTATAAACACCTTGTCTTTTTCAGCGAAAAGTGAATAAACACCGTTTAAATTCAAAGTTGTCAGTTGGAAACTTAACTTGGTTGAATGACCTAATTCTCTATTCACTTGTATAACATCATCGATAGCAGAGAAATAAAAGTTGATAGGGGTCATTGCCATCGCCCAGACTGACCTTGACCACTCTTCATCAGTAAATAGCTGTTTAGCTTCTTTGGTCCTCAAGTTAATTTCGAAGACGCCCACGCCATATTCGACAACCCACAAGCTAGCATCGCTTAAGTGAATATCAGAGATAATACCCGTAGAATGATTAGATATATTGTAATTTAAACGCTTAGACTCCCTCCCTATTACTTCGAATACTCCATTTTCTGCGGCTACATAGACAACTCTGCCTGAAACTTCTATATCGCGAATAACACCTGCGGGAATTCCGTCAAAAGTGGTTATCCCCTCTAAATTTACGCCAATGGCTTGGCCCGTTTTTGGAAAACAAATCACACAAATAAGAAAAATTAGGACATAAGAAGCAGTTTTCAGCTTATATCCATGAACTGTCTCGTTAATCATATCTTACATCCCTGTAAAACCATTACCTTTTAGGTGCTCACATGAGCAGGACATGCTAAATAATAAATAGGAACAGACATGAATATCGAACAAAAAACAAACATGCAAGAACTTACAGAGGAAGACTATACTAAAGTATATGCGGGGATTGACACGCCATTATTAAATGAAGATTGTTACCTGATCTTGCCAATCGGTCCGATAAAACCTAAAAAACCCGATGATAGATAGGTAATCTCTAAACCAACAACCACCTCATCCCAGCATTTTCGGCGGCTTGCTGGTCGTAAATAAAGTCGCCCACATACAGGCAGTCTTCAGGTTGAAGCTGCCATGTGTTCGCCACCATTAATAAGGCTGTTGGATCAGGTTTGGCTGGGGCATCTTCGCGGGTTAGCACGTAGTCGATGGGAATGCCGTTATTGGCTACCTTAATGGCGGTGGCTTGGCGGCAGTTGCGGGTAACTATTGCCATGGGTAGTTTGTGTGCCTGCACTTTCTCTACCATGGCTTTGCCTATGGGTAACCATTTGGCATTCTGCGCATCCTCTAGTTCATGCTGCAAAATAGTGCGGTGTGCATTTGCTTTGGTTTCGGCGCAGCTAAGGGCATCAACAAAAGTCAGAATATCTTCGTCTTGTGGGCAGCCTACGTCGGCGCGCATTCGTGTAAAGTTAAGGCTAGACTCTACCAAGGTGCCGTCTAAATCGAATATCACACCTTTTATGCCGCTTAAGTTCATTTGCTCAATACTCACGGTTTTCTAGCCCTTTCACTTCAGTAATATTGTAGAGACTTCATTAACGCTCACCTAAAATAGTTCAGCGCGGTCTCGCTCCTTTTTTGGTATCAATATAATGCCACGAAATACCTTTAGCTTCTGTTACGTTTGCTTAAGGCTATGATGTTTTAGCTAAAAACCAACTTAATGATTTAAGTTTACGCCAACTACACCTTGCTTTAGCATAGCCGCTCTTTTTGGCAGACTAAACGTTGCCCTTTCTGATTTATTTATATTGTTCACAGGTAATTTATGGGTGTTTTTGCTGCGCTAGGTACAGCGCTTTGTTGGGCAATTGCCGCGCGCTTATTCCGTGGTACGGGTAACGCGTTTTCGCCGCTAACTATGAACTTTTGGAAAGGCTTAATTTCCATTGCCATTTTGGCCGTTGTGCTACTTTTCGTTCAGCCTACCGGGCTTACCACCAGCGCAGTGTTATGGCTATTGCTTAGCGGCTTAATTGGCATAGGCATTGGCGACACCTGTTTCTTTAAAGCCCTACAAAGCATTGGCGATAGCCAGGCGGTGCTGGTTGCCGAAACCCTTGCGCCTTTATTTACCGCACTTTTTGCTATGGCTTTTATTGGCGAATGGATTACTTGGCAGCAATGGGTTGGCGTTGCTGTGGTGCTATTTTCGGTGGATATGGTCATAAAGGCACGTAAACGCAGCTCTACTCACGTGTTTGCTACCAGCGGTTATTTATATGGCGTGGGCGCGGCGTTATGTCAGGCGGTTGGCGCGGTAGTCAGCCGCGACATTTTAAGCGCAGGTGACGTTGACGCGGCAAGTGCGGCATTTTTGCGATTAGTGGGTGGTATGGCCTTTGTGATTCCGCTTATAGCTTTAACGAAAACCCGCTATATGCCTGTTATCGACTATCAAAGTAGCCACGGCAAACGCATATGGCCGGCTTTTGTGTTAGCAACCCTGCTTGGTACTACTGCCGCTATCTACTTACAAATGTTTGCGTTCGCCTATGCCAAAGCCGCCGTCGTTCAAACGTTAATTGCCACCAGTGCGTTAATGTCTTTAGGAGTAGCCTGGGTACTTGGTGAAAAAGCAACGAAAGCCACCATTGCATGGTCTGCCGTTGCCTTAGTGGGCGTGGCGATTTTGGTAAGCTTTGGGTCGCCTGTGCATTAAGGATAATGTGCTTACCACTTTTTAATAGCTGCTAAGTTCAGACACAAAATACACAATAGGATGCAAAAAAGCAGTAAGATTTACGGGCTTAATATAGTAGTTATTGGCTCAAATCGATATTATAAAGAAAAAACGTAAACGCTATCTCTTATGGCTCGAAGGTTATATTTAACAGTCTTATCTTTTTTCAGCGTGTTGTTCGCGTCTTCTGCGACTCTGGCAAATACTGATGTCGATGCCGTTATCGAAAAAGTTCGCTCGCCCTCGTACGATTGCCCAAGTCAATCGTTACTGCCAGAGCTAGAACAAACGCTCACTTTAGAAAGCATCACATCCCAACAACGTTTTGCTTTGACCGTGGCCAAAGGGCAGTTTTTAATTTGTCGTGGCAAATACGAAGAAGCAGAGAAAATGCTGCTTAAAGCCATAATGCAAAACAATATTGATGAGGGCTCTTATGCGTTTGCATCGGCTATCTATCAAATTGGCTTCACTTATGACGCAAGAGAGAACCCGGCGCGCTGTGAGTACTATCAACAAGCTCAAGATTTATCTTCACCAGAACGTCACAGCGATATTTTTACCAGCTCTTCGCTAGGGCTGATTAACTATTGTTCAGAGTCTACGTCACCCGAAGTCAGGCTAGGTAAAATGTTTGGCGTGCTTAAACGCTATTCCGATAACGGTAGCCCAGGCGAACTCGCGCATATCCACAACGCTATCGGTCTTCTTTACGGTAAGTTAGAGCAGCATGCGCTAGCCGCCGAGCAGTATTTAAAAGCACATAAAATGGGCCTTTTGGTATATAAAGGCAGCAACAAGGTAAGCATTATAATTAGTGCCATCGTTTCGCTACTGAGCAGTGGTCAAACTGATAAAGCGTATCAGAGCATTCTAGAACTGGGTGTGCTGAATAGCGAAATAGACACGCCGCTTAGTAATTTTTTGTATCAATATGCGCTGTCTATCTACCATAGAAAAACGCGTGATTATAATAAACTAGCCTATACTCTTCCCGAGTTAGAGGAAGCGACTGCCAATATCTCTAGCTCCCTCGGCCAAAAACTGGTTGCTTGGCATAAAGCCGAATTATGTCTACATAACGAGGATCTCACCTGTTTAAAGCTGTATTTAACTGATATAGGTGCATTAGACAAAATCGCCATTCCAAAAGTCTTCAATACCAACCTTGACTACTTAAGTTTTAATGTTTCAATATTTTTAGCTTTAGGCGATATAGGGCGCGCAAAAGAAGCCCACAGTATCTACTCAAAAGAGGTCATTAAGCGAAGGGAGCTTACCCAAGATACCGCTTTAATTGTTGGTGCAGCTAATCTATATACACGTATATATGACCTAGAGTCAGCCATTGAAAAAGCCGAAGAACAAAGAAGGAACACTTTATATACCGCTATCGCAGCGTTCTTATTGCTTATTATTATTGCTGGCTATGTGTTACGCAAGAAGCACGTAGCGCGCAAAGCCATTGATCCAGTAACGCTTCTACTTAATGCTGATTCAGCTATTACTCGCATCAATAAACTTGAAGCGCCTAAACAAGACAGGGCTATCGCAATTGCGATATTCGACATCAGTAACCTACGTGAGATAACGCGTAAAGTGGGTTCTACGAAAAGCGATTTTGTATTGCGCAAAATTGCGCAAAATCTTCAGACCGTAACTCGGGGCAACGATATTTTAGGGCGTTTTGGGACAGACCAATTCATTTTATGCCTTCACAATATCGAAGAGCGAAGTGCACGCCAGTTCTTCGACCGAGTGCAAAGCGCGCTAGCAAATACCTTTGAGGGCGACACCACAAACGACTATATTGTGGTCGAAACTCAAATGAGCATATTTATTGGCACCGAAAAAATTACTGGGCTAAACGACATACTCGATGACATCGCCATGTCGATTGATATGGACAGTCGCACCGACAACAATTAGCTTAATAAAAACGCGCGAACTGTATTTCAGTGTCGCGCGTCAAGCTTTCACTAGCATAAGTAACTAGTTATTCAAATATGTTTGGAAGCGGGTATAAACGCCGTTTGTCCATCCGAAACCTAGCTGCACATCGTACTCGCCCCCGCCCGCCTTAATTTCCGGCTCGCAAACATTATACTTTTCAAGCAGTACACCACTTGATGCGAAGTGACTCTCAATCATTCTACAAAAACGTAGCATAATGGTTTGTGCCTGCATATCAAACCCGTAATTACGCAACCCTTCAACGGCGAAAAGTTGAAGTGGTGCCCAGCCATTTGGTGCATCCCACTGTTGCGATGTAGTGTTGGAAGTGGTTACCACTCCGCCTTCTTTCAGCAAGGTATTTATTACTATTGCGCGTACACCTTCCGCTTGTTTGTCGTTGGCGATACCAACAAACAACGGCACACACATAGCCGCTGACACGACATTGGTTTGCGTTTGTGTGGGGAAGTGATAGTCAAAATAGCCTGCCTTTTCAGCGTTAAAAAAATAGGTGTTTATTGCATTAATTCGCGCCGTAGCGGCTGTGTTAAAGCGAGCTTGCTCGACCCCTTTTGTCACGCTTGCCAGGGTTTGCTCAAGCGTTACCAGTAGAGCATTTAAATCTAATGGAATAATTTCGGTAGTACGAATACTTGCCAGTGAATCTGGATTGGCAAGCCAGCGCGAACTAAAGTCCCAACCCGACTCGCAAGCCGCGCGAACGTGCTGGTAGAACTGACTTTTATCTGCGCCAATGTGCTCTGCTGTTTCGATGTCTTCTCGATAAGACTCAGGGCGAGGCGTTGGCTCGGTGTCAAAGTAACGGTTGAGTATTGCGCCACATGGCATGGTGACGGTACGAAGTTGCGCCGCGCTTTTCTGTGATGCGCTCTCGCCCGCTCCATTCATCCAAAACTGGTATTCTTTCTTTAAGCCCCAAATAACGTACTCTTTTTGCTGGTCGCTTAGTGCGTCTTTAAGCAAGTTATAAAATAACGCCAAAATAGGAGGCTGACTGCGAGAGTAATAGTAGGCGCGATTGCCATTAGGAATGCAGCCTACTTCATTTAAAATATCTACAAAGTTCACCAACATGTTAATTGCCATGTCGGTGCGCCCCGCGTCAATTAAACCTAATGCGGTAAAATATGTATCCCAGTAATAGATTTCGCGAAAGCGTCCACCCGGCACTATGTATGGGCGGGTTAGCGCTATTAAGCTGTCTTTCTGCTCAGTGTCGGGGGTACGCGTTAGCACCTGCCACATATGTTCAATATAATCGGCTACATTTTCAAACTTGGTTTGCGATGTTGCGCTAATCATTTCTGGAATATCGAAATGGGTATTAACAAACGTAGCTAAGTCTACTGCTTCGCCGCTTTTCTCAGCATCTAAACACGCTTGTTCATAGGCCGCTAAAACGGTATTGAGATCGGTTTTAACAATAGCGTCAGAGAAGGTTTTGCTGTCTGGGAATAGCTGTGCCATTTGCACATGTTTAAACAGGTCGCTGGCAAAAAACGACAAGCTGTCGCGCCAGTTGTGTGAAGAAGAACTCATAGTTACTGCGCACCTTTAGGCGATAGAGAAGAAGACGCTCGTTTAAAGAAGAATAGGGTTACCACTAATGCACCTATTGGAATAAGCGATAGATAAAATGCTTGTTGGCCCCCTACTGCGTCGAAAATAAATCCAGTCACGATAGAACCTGTGGTTCCCCCAAGTGCCGAAAATACAACAATTAGCCCTGTCATAGGTGCATGTTGATGTTGAGGTAGCGCGCTGAGCATTACCGAGTTTAATACGGGGTAAATAGGCGCCATCATCAATCCAATTAATGGAATAAGGAACGCAGCTATTGGTGCGTCAGCCCAGCTGGCTATTGTGCTGTCAGCCACGTTTTCGGCAAGCGGTAAGCTTAGTAGCATTACCGCAGCCATACCCGCCAAACAAATATTTAAGAAGGGATACCAGTTCATTCGCGTAAGTACTGCGCCCGCAGTTAAGCGCCCAACGGCCAGCGCTATCGCAAAGATACTGGTTATTTGAATGCTGACTTGAGTAGGTAAGCCCAGCACCTCTTTGTTAAAAGTTGGCAGCCACGAACCTATGCCCTGCTCAATTAACACGTATAAGAAAATAGAGAAGATAAACACCAGCACTAACGGCTTATAGGCCAATTTCAGCATGCTGAAGAACTCGCTTGCAAGGCCTTCTGATTGCGCTTTTTCCACAGGTTTGATAGGAGCCAATGCCACAACAATTAACGTAAAACCAACCAGCGCAGCTAGTAAGTAGTAAACGTTCAGCCAAGATAAAGAAGCATCGTTATTGGGGTCGATAAACCCAGCGAACACCCAGTAGCCAGACAACACGCCCAACATAAAAATACCTTCAATGGTGTTCATTAACGATGAGTGCGCTTTAGTGGTAGACGACAGCTGGCCAATAATGGCGTACACCGACACTTTCACTAGCGCAAATGCAGTACCTATGCAGGCAAACAACACTTTAATGAACCAGAAACTTGCGATAGAAGGCGTCAGCGCACAGGCAACGGCCACTAATGCTAACCCAAGTAACATTGAAAGCTTGTAGCCAACTCTTGGAATGAAGCTGGCCACTAGGAACGAGACAACAGCAATAGAAAGATCTTTAAAGCCTTCTAGTGTGCTTGCTTCTGGCTTACTAATGTCGAAGCTATTGATCGATTGCAGAATAACAGTACCCACACTGTTAAGTAGTATGGCAAATACGTAGTAGCTAATGGCAATGGCTGCAATGACCATGAATCGGGACATGTGTAAACACTCTGTTAACTGAATTATGCAGGAGTGTAGTCGTAAGAAAATAAAAATGCAAACGTTTGCAAGGCGCTATTATTTTTTCGTTAGTGCTTAATATCGACACCCTGTTACCGTTAAATAATAGCGTTTATGCGTTAAAAATCTGATAAAAAAGCGAAATGTTAGTCGCTGTGCTGCGTAGAGCGACGGGCAATTAAGGTTGTTTCCACTACCTGGCTTTCTGTAGGTTTGTTTTCAAACTGGTTTAATAGCTGCGTAACCATCTCTATTGCGGCTTGTTGAGTATTCTGACGCACCGTTGTCAACGACGGGTGCATAAGTTCAGCTAAAGAAATATCGTCGTAACCCACAATGCCTACATCGCTTGGAATACCTACGTAGCGCTCTTTTAGTGCTTTTAACGCGCCTAATGCCACCATGTCACTTACACAAACGATCCCATCGAAATCTAACCCATTCGCCTTTATACGCTCGTTAATGTATTGGTATGCTGCTTTCGACGTAATATCGATGGCGCAGGTGCACTGCGTGTCTATTGGCACATTCGCATCGCGGTGGGCTTGCGAATATCCTTTGTGACGTTCCTGCATTTCCGCGTGTTCAGAGTCTCCAAGAAACAAGATGCGTTTGGCGCCGTGGCTCAGCAAATGCTGGGTTGCCGTATAGCCACCCAGATAGTTGTCGCCGCCAATAATGGGATATGGCGCGTCTGTTTTTGCATCGCCCCACACTACAATGGGAATGCCCGACTGTGCTGCTCGATCGATTTTGGCCGTGGATTTTCCTTGCCCAATGACAATAATGCCGTCGGCGCGTTGGCTGCGAATAAAGTAGTTCGCCCAGTCGTCAGATGCCATAAATGAGTTAGACAGCAGTAGCTCGTAGCCTTTGGCATTTAGCGCTTGATTTAGCTCTCCCACCAGCTTAAGCAGGAATGGGTCTGTGGTGCTTTGTTCGGTGTTGTCGATTAGATTTAAAATCACCGCTATCACGTGAGTTTTCTGCGTTCTTAAGCGGCTAGCGGCCGCGTTAATACTAAAATTGTGCTCTTTAGCTAGTGCCTGAATTCTGCTTCGGGTTTCCTGCTTAATAAGCGGGTTGTCTTTCAGTGCCCGAGATGCTGTCGATGTTGATACACCAGCAATATCAGCCAGCTTCGCTAAGGTGAGTTTTGTTTCAGAAACCAATGTGACCATTCTCTAATAATTTTCGGTATACCGGGTTACCCGTGATAGCACCACCAAATATAAGCGTAAAACCGCTACCTAAACCGGATAAATCGTCGACTCTACAGCCGAATTCACAATATAGCGCGAATCGTCTTGGCGTAAAACCATGTTAACAATAATAAACAAAAAATTTGCAAACGATTGCATTTTATCCTTGCAATCGTTTGCAAACAGATCTATTTTGTTTCGCAATCGTGATGCGTATAACAATTCTTAAACCTTTTTAACGCATTCAGTTAACAACGCAATAGAACATTTTCGGGAGCACACACCATGAAAACGTTGTTTACAAAAGGAATGCTGGCGAGTGCAGTAGCGGTAGCACTAACGCAGCCTGCCATGGCACAAGAAGACGTAAAACAACAAGCGAAAGACAACGCAGAGATCATTGTTGTCAGCGGTACGCCAGGCGGCGCAGGGATTAGAAAGATTGACGCGAGCTTTGCGGTAACCAACATCGACGCTAGCGACATTGAAAAATTAGCACCTAAGTCTACGGCCGATTTGTTTAAGGCCATTCCAGGTGTTTGGGTTGAAAGTTCAGGCGGTGAGTCGGGCGCGAACGTATTTGTACGTGGTTTCCCAGGTGGTGGCGATGCGCCGTTCCTAACGATTGCGCTTGAGAACTCTCCTATCTACCCTGCGCCTACGCTATCTTTCCTTGAGAACTCTCAGCTGTTTCGCATAGACGATACAATTGAAATGGTTGAAGGTTTACGCGGTGGTCCAAACCCAGTAGTAAGCAACGGTCAACCAGGTCTTACAACAAACTTCCGCCTTAAACGTGGTGGCGAGTCGACAGAAGCGTCAGCGAAGTACACTATCTCTGACTACGGCCTTAACCGCATTGACGTGGTTGCAAGCGGCGCACTAGATGACGACTTGTACTACATGGTAGGTGGTTACATTAAGAGCTCAGAAGGCATTCGTGATGCAGGTTTTAACTCTGAGCAAGGTAATCAGTTTACCGTTAACATAACCAAAGTGTTCGATAAAGGCGAGCTTAACCTGTACACCCGTCAAACAGATGACCGCGGTACATGGTACCTACCAACACCTTTAAACGTTGAAGGTATCGACGCAAACTATACGCAAATTGGTCCATTGAATCGCCAAGGCACCATTACGTACGGCCCTAATGATACCACTGAGTCATTCGACTTCGGCGAAGGTCGTGGTTGGGACGGTCACGTAAGTGGCGGTAGCATTAAGCTTGACCTAGGTAACGACTGGCAGCTAGTTGACCGCTTTAACCTTACAAAAGGTGAAGCCAACACGTTTGGGCTTGTGCCCAGTGGCTCTGCGACGACTGTTGCAAATGTCGCCGATAACGGCGAGTCTGCCACTGGTGCAGTAACTGGCACAGTGTATGACGGTGATACGCCTATTCAACAAATTGGCCGCTGGGTTGTGCTCAAAGATATTGAAGCTTTCACTAACGACCTTGCTGTATCGAAAAGCTGGGAAGATTTCGACACATCATTTGGTATTTACAGTGCATCAACCAAAGCCAATGACTGGTGGAGCATAGGTAACACGGCTTATCACGTACTGCAGTCGGGCGGCGAACTACTCGAGGGTATCGAATGTAATAACGATGCACAAGGCTGTGACTTTAACTACGACATCAGCTCTGTGGGTGACGCGAGTACTTTTGCACTTTATGCCACAGGTACATGGTATGCCACTTCAGACTTGAGCATCGACTTAGGGCTACGCCGTGAAAATCACGAAGTGAACTATTCGGTAGATGAAGATCTTGACGGAAAAATAACTAAAGCGCTTGAGTACGACGAAACCAAAACGTCGTGGACAGTCGGCGCAAACTACGCGCTTAATGACACCAGCGGTGTATTCGTTCGCATGAACCGAGGCTATAAAATGCCTTATTTCGACGACTTCAGAGACAACTGGGGTGCCTACACTGGCGGTAACGACTTGATTCAAGAAGTCACACAAGCCGAGTTTGGCTATAAGTACATGAATGACAGTATTCAATTTTTTGCTACCGCTTTTGCCAATGAAGTCGAAGGCGACACTTTTGTCCGTCGTCCTGGCGCGCCAGCTGAAATACTGACTAACGAAGCTTACGGTCTAGAGCTAGATGGTCGCTATAGCCACGATTCAGGCTTCTCATTGAGCGTGAACGGAACGATTCAGGAGACTGAAATTACTGCCAGCGCCACCAACGAAGGCAATGAAGCGCAGCGTCAGCCTGGCTGGCAGGTTCGTGTTACACCAAGCTATGCGTTTGATATCGCTGATATGTACGCCACCGTATACGGTACATTTTCAGCCGTTGATGATCGCTTCGGCAACAACGAAAACACGGTTGTACTTGAGGGATACGAGAAAATTGATGTGGGTCTAACACTAGAGCCAACGGATTCACTTCGCCTGCAGTTCTCTGTTGATAACCTAACCGACGAACAAGGTATTACTGAAGGCGATCCGCGTAATCCAGAGTCGCCTAACGGCCGCTACATTATGCCTCGAAGCATGAAGCTAAGCGTTTCCTATTTGTTCTTCTAAGAACATAGGGTTGAGAAACACAAGAAGAAGCCGGCCTATGTGTCGGCTTTTTATCACCAGCGCTTTCCAGCAAATTCACCTCTGTTCTGTGTCTTTTCACATTAAGCTATTATATTACTAACCTCCCCTCTACCCTACTTAACGCCAGCCCATCGACATTGGTCGTATAGGGCTTTAGTAAAACCAATTCTGTTTTACAGTGGTATAAGCAACAGGCGCGTTAGGACAACGCGCTACGTTTTTTGTCATTAATAATAGGAAGGTGAATTGTGACGCCAAGGGTTATTTTTTTCGATATTAATGAAACACTTTTAGACATGCAGGCTATTAAAATAGGCTTAGCATCAGTACTAGATGGTGATGAGACACTAGTCGACTTATGGTTTGCTAACCTATTACATCACAGTTTAGTGGATGTTGCGTCTGGACAGTTTCACGATTTTATTGATATTGGAGCCGCAGCACTTACCATGGTAGCTCACAGTAAGGATATCTCTGTTGATGAGGCTACCGCAAAAGATACCATCAAACAGCATATTACCCGATTGCCAGCGCACGACGATGTTGTTCCTACTTTAAAGGCGCTTCAAAGTGCAGGTGTTACCTTGGTGGCACTTTCAAATTCATCAAAAGCCGGGCTGGATGCGCAACTGGAATACGCTAATATAACGTCGTATTTCTCTCATGTATTAAGCGTGGAAAGCGTGCGAACTTACAAGCCTCATGCAGCGGTTTATCACTGGGCCTGCCAACAGGCTAATGTCAAGAATGAAGACGCCATGATGGTAGCAGCCCATGGCTGGGACGTAAGCGGCGCTAAGGCGACAGGTATGCAAACTACATTTGTAGAACGTTCGGGCAAAATGCCGTATCCATTAGGGCTAGCACCCGATTACAGTATTGCTTCGCTTAATGAATTAATACGCATTGTGACAAACTAACTTTATTTACTTTAAAAACAAAAAAAGTCTTACCAAAGTAAGACTTTTTCTTTTCTAAACACCCATCAATATTAAAGCTTTGCTAACTCTGGCTGGTTGGCTTTAAAACCTTTTGTGCTGCATGAATTGCGTTTAGTTTCTAGTGCACTCAACTGACGCTTAAGCCATGACTTTTGAATACCAGACGTTGCTACGTCCATTTCAGTGCTTACGCGAGTGATTTCTTTACCGACGTTGACGCATGCTTTCTTGTTCGGCTCAAAACCGCCATTTGCTAAAACAGAAGAAGAAAACATTAAGGCAGATAGTGCAATTAGCGTTTGCTGTTTCATAAGAGTCCCCAACTACTCGTAATTATCCCGGGTTAGTGTCATACCGTAAGAATGAGCATATATTTGCTCTCAAATCTGTAAGGAATATAGCAGGCCTTTTTTTGTTAATAGGTACAACAAAATATACGCAGTAATAAAACCTTAAATACTTTGCCTTCCCCACCACACATAAACTATTGTCTTTTATGATTATTATGACGACAACAAGTTACATTACTATTCCATTTACGTATCGATTTATATATTTTTACGCACTTCCAAGTAGGCCTATCCATAGTATCGGCTTCAGCAACAGCATTCTGAAGCAGCATTACCTACTCGTTAAGTTTCGCTATTAAAACACCTAAGCTTTTTTGTAACAAGAAAAGCAATAACAATCTTTTTACAGTTTTTAGGACAGAAATTGCATTTTGTAAGTATTTACTCACTATACCTATAAGCGACTACCAGCTGAGAGCTTTTCTACAGTCTGCATAACCGCTTTACCCATATCATCTAAGCTTAATATATGACTTGCTGCTCCCTTTTCGATGGCTACCTTTGGCATTCCAAAAACTATACAACTCGCTTCATCCTGACAGAAGGTCTCACAGCCAGCGTTGAATAACTCATGAAGACCGATAGCACCGTCACTCCCCATCCCCGTTAACAATACGCCTATCGCGTTGTTACCGGCGCTTTTGCATAGCGAATTAAACAACACATCGACAGAGGGCTTATGACCGGATACTCTCGGGCCATCAGTAAGCCTAATACGGTAATCAGCCCCACTTCTTTCAATTTCCATGTGCTTATCGCCTGGCGCTAAGTACGCTTGTCCAGGAAGCAAGCGCTCGCCTCCCTTCGCTTCTTTCACCTGCATTTGACATACAGAATCTAACCGCCTTGCATAGGTAGAAGTGAAGCCCGCCGGCATGTGCTGAGTTATAACCGTTGCAGGGGCGTTTGCTGGGAAAGTTCGCAGCACTTCTTTTATGGCTTCAGTGCCGCCAGTCGAGGCGCCTATCGCAATAAGCTTTTCTGTTCCCGAGTAACTCACCTTATTGACGGAAGATACCTTAGCTGGCGAGGCTTTTTTTACTTTTGAACGTGCGGCCGTTCGAATTTTGTCAACGATTAACTCGTGGTATTCTGCCATACCTTGAGCTACACCGATTTTTGGTTTAGCAACAAAATCAATCGCACCTAACTCCAGCGATCGCAAGGTGGCTTCCGCCCCCTTTTCTGTCAGCGTAGAAATCATAACCACAGGTGTTGGTCTAGCATTCATAAGCACTTCGAGAAAACGCAGACCATCCACTTTTGGCATTTCGATATCTAATGTTATGACATCGGGACATTTCTCAAGCACTAGCTTTTTCGCTACAAACGCATCTGGTGCTGCGCCTACCAGCGTCATGTCTGGCTCACTCTTTATGATTTCACTGAGTATTTGGCGAATAAGCGCTGAATCATCTACCACTAATACTTTTATTGTCATGACTAGTCCTCAAATAAATCTACGCTGCCACTTGGCGTTTGCTTCGATAACTCCCAGCGATGCTGACTTTCCCGCTCGATAATTGTTGCATTGTTAAGCTCGTGAATACGCTTCATCATCACGTGGCCGCTGCGTGGAAAGAAATACACCTTTCGCGCATAAACGTCGCACAAATCACTGGCTAAAATAGGTATACCTTCGGTTTCTAAAAACTGAGTTACAAACTCGGCATTAAACCTACCTACATCGTTTTGAACAAAAGACGGCACGACTTTCCCGCCTCCGAAAACTTTTGCTTGCAGTCGGTTCTTTTTTGCCCCTACTTTTACAAGCTCATTAATCAAAATTTCCATGGCATGAACCCCGTATTTTGCTGCCATTCCCTGAATCTGTACAAATTCGCCGGCCGACTTATTAACGGTGGGCAACATGAAGTGATTCATACCACCAGCCCCTGTAATGGGATCGAACAGACACGCCGCTACGCAAGAACCGAGTACAGTAACCAGCATTTTGTCTTTTGACGTAACAAAATACTGGCCGGGTAACAGTTTGACCGCTTCTGTAGAAAAACGCTTGTCGTAGTAAGTTATGGGCAGTTCAAAATTGGGGGTCGCCACGATATCTCCTAATCGACGGGGCGATAAATGGTTTTCCCCACCGGTCTCACAAGGTTAGTATACATATTGAAGTTTTCAGAATGCCCAGCCATATAAAGTCCAGATGGCTTTAACATACCCACCATTTTCTGTAGTACTTTGAGCTGCGTTGGTTTGTCGAAGTAGATCATCACATTACGGCAAAATATGACGTCTAGCGGACCCTTAACATCCCATTTTGCATCGGTAAGATTCAGCTTTTTGAACTGCACCATATTACGCAGTTCATCGACCACTTTTACTTTTCCTTCGTTGGTGCCTTTGCCTTTGTGAAAGAACTGCTTTTGTCTGTGATGAGGTATTTTCGCTATCGATGCTAAAGGGTAAACACCGGCTCTGGCCTTAGCTAGCACTTTGCTGTCTATGTCTGAGGCAATAATCTTGACCGGTGTTTTAAAACTTCCAAACGCTTCAGCCACTACCATCGCGATTGAATATGGCTCTTCACCAGTAGAGCTGGCAGCACACCAAATGTTGGTAACATTATGCTGTCTTAGGTAATCGGCCAACGCGGTAAAATGGTGCGGCTCGCGAAAGAAAGACGTAAGGTTCGTGGTTAGTGCATTGATAAATTGCTCTAATTCTGACTCCGATTTGTTCACTAAAGCGAGATATTCATTAAAACTGCGCAAATTTCTCGCCCTAATCCTACGCGCTAGCCTACTGTAGACCATTGCCTCTTTTGCGTCAGATAAGTTTATTCCTGCTTTTTTGAACAACATTTGCTGCACGTTTTTGAAGTCCGCCTTTTCAAAGGCGAACTCCCTGGTGCTATCTTTTGTTGAAACAGCCACCGTCATTAGAATGACTCCCACTCTGCTTCGTCAGGCATAGCCGGTGTTAGCGCCTTCGCTTGAGACGCTCGCTGAGCTGGTCCTGCAGATAAGCGTTGCGGCTGTCGAAAATCTCCGTGGGTGAGGGCCGCGACATGCTGCTGGTCACTGCTTAGCCCTTTTCCTACTTCAAATACTGAGACCCGTTCATTCAATTGCAGTGATTGCTGTTGAAGACTATCGGCCGCAGCTGCAGCTTCTTCCACTAGCGCAGCGTTCTGCTGGGTCATTTCATCCATCTGAACTACGGCTTTACTGACTTCCTCTATCCCCGCAGCTTGCTCTGCAGACGCCGCTGCAATTTCAGACATAATGTCATTAACTCGTTTGATTGAGGTCACAACTTCTGCCATGGTATCGCCTGACTTGACTACTAACTCGTTACCGCTGGCAATTTTGCTGACCGAATCAGAGATGAGTTCTTTAATGTCTTTCGCAGCTTCAGCAGAGCGCTGCGCTAGGTTGCGCACTTCAGAGGCTACAACCGCAAACCCACGCCCCTGCTCTCCGGCTCGCGCTGCTTCAACCGCAGCATTTAATGCCAGTATGTTAGTTTGAAAGGCAATCCCGTCAATAACGCCAATAATGTCTGATATCTCTTGGGCAGAATCATTAATCTGCGTCATGGTATCCACTACTTCGCCGATGACCTCCCCTCCTTGAGACGCTATTTTGCTCGCCTGCGCAGCAAGAGAGTTTGCCTGCTCGGCGTTTTCGGCGTTTAGCTTCACGGTGCCAGTTAACTCTTCCATACTCGACGCGGTTTCTTCAAGGCTTGACGCTTGTTGCTCTGTGCGACTCGATAAGTCGGCATTACCCGTTGCTATCTCGCCTGAAGCTACATTAATAGTCTCTACCGCTTCGTTAATATTGGTGATCGTGCCGCGCATTTCATTGATAAATTGATTTATTGCTTCGCCTAAGACAGCAAAGTCGCCATCTAATGCATGGTCGATATTAACGGTTAAATCACCCTCTGTAAGCTTAGTCATTACGTGCTTAATTTCATCAACTGCCTGAGTTCGACCTGTAATGTCCGTAGCGAATTTCACTACGCGGAAGGGCTTACCGTTGTGATCTAAGATGGGGTTATATGTCGCTTGAATAAAAATTTCTTTGCCGTTTTTGCCAACTCTGCAGTACTCACCAGAAGAGTAGGTGCCACTGCGCAACGCATCCCAAAATGCCGCATACTCAGGGCTAGCACGATATGACGGTTCGACAAACATGCTGTGGTGCTTACCTTTAATTTCTTCTAGGGTGTAGCCCACCGTATTTAAAAAGTTTTCATTGGCATCTTGGATAATGCCGTCCATATTGAATTCTATGACCGCTTGAGACTTTCCGATGGCCGCCAACTGCCCTTCAAAATAGGCATTTTTCACTTTTTGTTCGGTAATATTGCTCGCGTATTTGACCACTTTTACAACGTTACCACTCATGTCTAAAATGGGGTTGTAGGTTGCTTGAATCCATACATCTGAACCATCTTTGGCAACACGATGAAATTCACCAGAATAAAACTGACCTTCAGCCAACTTCTTCCAAAAAGTGCGATATTCCTCAGATTCACGTTCCTGTTTAGTGACAAAAATTCTGTGGTGCTTTCCTTGGATCTCGTCTAGTGCATACCCAACCGTGGCCAAGAAATTATCGTTTGCGGTCGCGATGTTACCGTTGGGGTCAAATTCGATGACTGCTTGAGATTTACTGATTGCATCTATCTGACCTGTGTTAAATGCATTCTGCAGTTTTTGTTCAGTGACATCGGATGCGTACTTCACCACTTTCTGGGGCTGGCCGAACTCGTCAAAAATAGGGTTGTAAGACGCCTGGATCCAAAGCTCGCTACCGTCTTTTTTTACCCGCTTAAACTCGCCAGACTTAAATTCACCCTTTTTCAAGTCACGCCAAAATGCCGAATATTCAGGGCTCATTTTGTAATTGGGCTCAACAAACATACTATGATGTTGCCCCTTTATCTCACTTAAGTCATAACCCGTTGTATTACAGAAGTTTTCGTTGGCGTGTTGGATTACCCCTTCTAGGTCAAACTCGATAACAGCTAACGATTTATCGATGGCGTTAATCTGACCTTCATAATCTGCGTTCTTACGCTTTTGCGCTGTGATGTCGGTAGCAAATTTAACAACGCGTACAATATTGCCTAATTTGTCATAGATAGGGTTGTAAGAAGCTTGGATCCAAATTTTGTCGCCGTTTTTTGCTACGCGGCAATATTCACCGCTACTGCGTTCGCCATTTCTCAGCCCTTCCCAAAAATGACTGTATTCTTCAGACACGCCATAATCTGGCAGTACAAACAATCGATGATGCTTACCGACAATGTCCTCTTTTGAATAACCTGTTACTTTGAGAAAGTTGTCGTTAGCATCTTCAACAATGCCATCTGGAGTAAACGAGATTATGGCTTGGCAACGGTCGAGCCCCTCGAGTAAGCCAGATTTATGCTGCAACTCTTGGTCGTTTATCCATTCCACCATAGTGCCAAGTTTTTCGCCCTCAACACTTTTAATTGTGGTGAGCCTTAATGTAAACAACAGGTTGTCTACCGGCAGTAAAAAGCTGTCGCTACTATTGCAGGTGTTGTAACGCTGACTTAATTCCCTGTTATTTGCGAAGAAGCCTGCAATCGAAGTGCCGGTAAAATTTTGTAGGTCGATGTTTGGAAGCGAGTGTGAAAACTGCGCTCCATATTCTGCCGCAAGCTGTTTGAAGGCTTTATTAGCAAACGTTATTGTGCCTTCTGCATCGACCAACATTAAGCAAGCACTACTTTCACTTAACGCCTGTTCTTGAAAGCGTGAAAGACTTTGCGCAGCCACCAATTCTTCATTGTGAAATATATTAAAAACACCCATAGCATCACCTATTTTCTGTAGCGCTACGTGTTTGAAGCGCTGAATAAAACGTCAAGTAATAAAAAAGGCGAATTCCCTATTAAAGAATTCGCCTTTCGTTAACTAAAAAGACTCCCATTCATCGTTGTTTGGCACTTTCGGAGCTAACTTCTTATTTGTTTTTAGCATGGACACTGAAGCCACTTTTTTATCTGTTAATGCATGAGGCTTTTTTTGCGGTTTAGCTTCTTCAATAGAAGATTTATCGCCAATGTTAAATGTAGATACACGCTCAGATAAATTACCCGCCTGCTGTTGTAAACTTTCAGCGGCTGCCGCCGCTTCTTCTACCAGCGCCGCGTTTTGTTGCGTCATTTCATCCATCTGCACCACCGCCTTACTGACCTCCTCAATACCCGAAGCCTGCTCAGAGCTCGCCGCCGCAATTTCCGACATAATGTCGTTTACCCGTTTTATAGACGTCACCACCTCTTCCATTGTCTCTCCAGACTGATTGACGAGTTTATTGCCCCCATCAATTTTGTTCACTGAGTCTGAAATAAGCTCTTTGATCTCTTTTGCCGCTTCAGCAGAGCGTTGAGCAAGGCTTCGTACTTCTGATGCCACTACCGCAAAGCCACGGCCCTGCTCACCTGCTCGAGCCGCCTCTACAGCGGCGTTTAGCGCAAGAATGTTGGTTTGAAATGCAATGCCGTCGATAACTCCGATAATGTCTGAAATCTCTTGTGCCGACTCGTTAATTGACGACATTGTGTCGACGACCTGACGGATTAACTCGCCACCACGCGACGCAATGTCGCAACTTTGCGATGCTAAACTGTTGGCTTGTTCCGCATTTTCAGCGTTAAGTTTTACCGTACCGGTAAGCTCTTCCATGCTTGAAGCCGTTTCTTCAAGGCTTGACGCCTGCTGTTCAGTACGACTTGAAAGATCAGAGTTTCCTGTGGCTATTTCAGATGAAGCAGTATTAATGGTCTCTACCGCTTGGTAGATGGAGCCAATAGTGCCAGACATCTCGCAGACGAACTGATTTATAGCATCGCCCAATACTTGGAACTCACCTTCAAACTGTTCGTCCAGTTCAGCAGTTAAGTCACCACCGGATAAGCGAGTCATTACATCGCTAATTGAACCGATAATACGGCGCATATCGTCAATGAAGCGGTTGATTGATGTTCCGAGTTCTTTAAACTCGCCGTCGAACTCATGCTCAATGCGGCAATCTAGATTTCCTTGAACAAGCTCATTCATAGCCGTTTTGATATCGCTTATGGCTTGCTTTGTGGCCGTAATATCAATGGCATATTTTACTACACGGTGGGGTCTGCCGTTTTGGTCTAAAATGGGGTTGTAAGATGCTTGGATCCAAATTTCCTTACCGCCTTTGCCCACGCGCTTAAACTCATCAGTAAACAGTACGCCTTGGCGTAGCTGCTCCCAAAACTGGCTATATTCAACGCTGCGCTTGTACTCATCGTCTACAAACATGCTGTGATGTTTGCCAACAATTTCATCTAGGCTGTAGCCAACAGTGTTTGTGAAATTCTCGTTGGCGTTAAGAATTTTTCCTTCTAGGTCGAATTCAATAACCGCTTGAGCTTTGTTGATTGCTTCAATTTGCCCTTCGAAATACGCGTTTCGTAATTTAGATGCGGTAATGTCAGTGGCAAACTTGACTACGCGAATAACCTTACCGTCACCATCAAAAACTGGGTTATAGGTGGCTTGGATCCAAATTTCTTTGCCCATTTTGTTAAAGCGACAAAACTCTCCGCTTTGCGGCTTACCGTCTTTAAGGTCACGCCAAAATTGTGCGTACTCGTCACTGCGAATGTACTGATTGTCGCAGAACATTTTGTGGTGGTTGCCCACGATTTCATTAAGGCTATAGCCAAGCGCATTAAGAAAGTTGTCGTTGGCGTTTTGAATTATGCCGTCTGCATTAAACTCGATAACGGCCTGAGCGTCGTTCAATACGTTTAACATGGTGCTTTTAATGAGTAACTCAGACTGATCGACCCACTCAACCATAGTGCCGATATTTTTGTTGTCTTGGTCGAAAAAGGGCGTAAGCGTGAGTTTAAAGTTCAAATCGCCAATACTAATTGTAGAAGTCATTGTCGATTTTAATTCAGCAAGAATATTGCGCTGATGTGAAGGATTTCGATGAAATTGGTCGATGTTCTGACCTTCCAAATTATCAGCAGAAAAACTGGGAAGAACCGCCTGTAATTTCTTCTCGTTTTCTTTAAGCAGTGTTTTTACCGACTGATTAGCATAGATGATGTTTCTATCTGCATCGGCCATCATGATGCAACATGTTGTTGCATCGAGGGCCTGTTTATTTCTCAATGCTTGATTAACGTCTGTTGCCTTAGTGAAGTCTTCTAACCACGTCATGATTCCCATCGTTTTCAGCCCTCAATCACTTGTGTTTTTGTTTCAACTAAGCCCAATTCGTTACTTGTAATTAGGCTCTCAATATTCACTAAAATAACCATGTGCTCGTCCACATCCGCTAACCCATGAAGGTATTTGCTATCGAACGCCACACCAAACTCTGGAGGAGGAAGCATGTCTTCTTCCGAAAGACGGATTACGTCGGACACCCCGTCGACGACAATGCCAACAATTCGCTCGTGAACGTTTAGCATGATGACGATAGTAAAGTCGTTATAGGTGGCTTCGCCTACGTTGAACTTAATGCGCAAATCCACGATGGGCACAATATCGCCACGAAGATTAATTACACCTTTAATAAAGCTTGGTGCGTTAGCTATCTTGGTGACTTGCTCATAGCCGCGAATTTCTTTCACCGTCGTGATGTCTAAAGCGTAGTGTTCTTCGCCTAATACAAAACTTAAGAATTCATTCTCTTTCGACGCACTTACGGCTTGCTGCAGGGCTGCTTCGCTCATAGTGAAACCTCTTCATTCGGAATAGTGGTACAATTTGCCGCTACCGAGTCGGCATCCAAAATCATGGCTACCTTGCCATCCCCCATAATGGTGGCACCGGCAATCCCTGCGACCTTTTTGTAATGTTGCTCTAAGCTTTTAATCACGACCTGCTGCTGACCCACTAAAGAGTCCACCAGCACGCCATAGCGTTTCTTGCTACTTTCCAGAAGCACGACTATGCCTTTCGTTGGTTCAGTAATGCCGTCGTCCACCTGCATAAGTTGAGTAAGCGATACCAGCGGCCAGTACTGGTCTCTAATCCACAGCACCTTGTCATTACCAAGTGTCTTTACTTGGGAAGCCGTGGGCTGGAAGGATTCGATAACATTGAGCAGCGGAATAACAAAAATCTGGTCGCCGACCGACACGCACATGCCGTCTACAATGGCCAGTGTGAGCGGTAAGTGGATGTAAAACGCTGAGCCCTCGCCTTGCGACGACTCTATTTCAATGCGTCCGCCTATCGATTCTATGTTTCTGCGAACTACATCCATACCTACGCCTCGGCCGGATACATCGGTAACCTCAGCTGCGGTAGAAAAACCCGCTTGGAATATAAGCTGCCAAATTTCACTGTCTGGCATGTCGGGCGTAACTGCCAGTCCGTTTTGCGTGGCTTTCTCTAAAATGCGCGCTTTGTTTAAGCCTGCACCGTCATCAATAATACCGATGATGATGCTGCTGCCTTTCTGCTCTGCACTTAAAATTACCGTACCGTTTTCAGACTTACCCGCTTCAAGGCGCTTTTCAGGGCTTTCGATACCGTGGTCAATACTGTTTCTGACTAAATGAGTGAGCGGGTCGACCAGTTTTTCGATAAGGCTCTTATCAATTTCAGTGTTGCCCCCTTGAATGACCAAGTCGACTTTTTTGCCTAGCTTTGACGACAGGTCGCGCACTACTCGGGGGAAACGATTAAACGTCATATTCACCGGCAGCATACGCATGGACATGACCGATTCTTGAATTTCACGGGTATTGCGCTGTAACTCGTCGATAGCAAGCTGTAGTCTCTCTCCCACTTGCCCTTCAACTTCCTGGCCTACGTTGGAAAGCATGGATTGAGTAATAACGAGTTCGCCAACTAAATTAACCATGGCATCAATTTTTGTGGTGTCTACACGAATTGACGCGGCTTCTTTTGCCGCCGCTTTGGGCTTAGTTTTGACTGGCTTAACGATAGGTTGTTTAGGTGAGGCCTGTGTCGGCGTCGTTTGTGTTACATCTGATTTAACAGGAAGACTTTCTGGTTCGAAGAAGCCAAAGCCCTCATCGTTTTTGTGGGCTTCAGACTGTTTATCCGCTGCTACCTTATCATCTTCAAAGAAACCGAATCCCTCAATTTCCTCATCTTCTTTTTGATTTTGCGAAGTTTCAGAAGTGGTGCTTTGCGCTCCAGTCTCTTCATCATCAAAAAAGCCAAAACCTTCAATCTCGTTGTCCGAAGCACCTTCAATATCTTCGGTTTGCTCATTGGGCTCATTAACGACTTCACCTGAAGCACTCGCAAGCGTCTCTTCGAGTACCTTTATACTTGCGTCAATTTGTTCTTGAGGAAGTTCTGTCTGGTCTTTATATGCAGACATGGTGTCTTTTAGTACATCAAGGGTTTGCAGGAAAACATCAACGATTTCTGCCGTTACTTGAATTTCTTGGTTGCGCGCTTTGTCGAGCAAGTTTTCCATGACATGGGTAAGGTTCATTAATGCATCAAACCCGAAAATCCCGCTGCCACCTTTTATGGAATGTGCTGCCCTAAAGATACTGTTCAACTCTTCGGGGTCGGGAGCATCCACGTCCAAGGTCATGAGCAACTGCTCCATGTCTTGGAGGTGTTCATCACTCTCATCAAAAAACACACCGTGAAACTGGTTTACATCAATGGTCATGATTGACTCCCACTTACCCTATTAAAAACGACGCTCGATTAGCCCAACACTCGCTTCATCACATCTAGCAGCTTGTTTGGATCGAAAGGTTTTACCATCCACCCGGTGGCTCCCGCCGCCTTACCTTTAGCCTTCATGTCATCGCCAGCCTCTGTGGTAAGCATCACAATTGGCGTTGACCGGAAGTTGGCTAACCCTCTCAACGACTTAATAAGCGTTAGCCCATCCATGCGAGGCATGTTTTGATCAGTCAGTACGAAGTCGAAGCGAGCCCCCTGGCACTTGTCTAACGCATCTTGTCCATCCTGCGCCGTAGTTACGTTGTAATTGGCTGACTTGAGGGTCATTTCAACCATCTGACGAATAGACACTGAATCGTCAACAATCAATATACTTTTGCTCATAATTCAATCACCTTTTGAATTGTCAAAATTGCTCTTACTTTGCTTTATAGAGATTTTTGTTGTCGCTAAAACAGCTCCACATCGCCTGCATCCATAGAAGTAGCAGACACAGGGTTGTGATCCGCTTGCCCTTTTTCAGTCAAAGAGTGCTGATAGTTTTCTAGATTTTCCCGAACACGAGTTACGCTTTCCGGGGTCAGCTCTGAAAGTTGCTCAACAACGAACTCAATGATCTCTCGGGTGTATGTAAGGTTTTGGCCGTTAATATCGCCGAACTGAAGACCGCGAATGGCGGCGGCTGTGGAATCGGCAAGCTGTTGTCTAATGGCCTCAAGCTCACTGGCCCCCTCTATATCGGCTTCTGCTTTTTTGATAATGCCTTTAAGCTGAGCGCTGATGGCGTCTTTCGCATTGACCACATGAGAGATATCTTGAGAAGCGACTACTTCAGCCGTTTGTGTCAGTTTATCAATGAGCGATTTGATATTTTCTATTTGGGTCTTAATCACATCGCTGAACTGGGTTGAACGGGTGGATAGCGCACGGACCTCATCAGCAACGACGGCAAATCCACGACCAGCCTCACCTGCACGAGCAGCTTCGATGGCCGCGTTCAACGCGAGTAGGTTGGTTTGTGAAGAAATATCATCAATGCCGCTTAACGCTTCAATCACGGTGGGCATGGCTTGCTGAATAGTTTGAACTTGGGTTTCTAGCGCCCTTGTTGAATCGGTCATTTGGGTAGTTGAAGCGATAAATTGCGTGAGCGTTGCGTCGGTTTCTGACGCGAATGAACGCATCTTGTCGGCATAGGCACAGTCGCTATTGTCATCGTCTTTTAGTAAATTGTTTATGCTGCTCTCTTGCTGACCTAACAGCGTTTGAAGAGAGATAAAGGATTCGCTAAGCGTAGCCACTGCATCGCTTTGCGTTGAAAAGATGTCGCCAATATTCGTTGAAGTAACGGATAATATGTCACTTGCCTCAGACACGGCAGTACTGATTGAATCAGTCGCTAGCGAGGCCTCAGATAAAGATGGTTCTTGAGCAGCTGAATGGCTCACTCTGTAATCTGATGAAGCCTGACTTGCGTTTGTAACTTTCAGTAGTACGAACAACAAAAAAACTACACAGGCAGAGCTTAAAGCAAGGCCCAAATGCGATACTGACGTAAGGGATAAGCTCCAGCTTCCTAACATCATCAAAAACGCCACTATAAAGGCATTGCTCTTACTAGAGAAAAAGTTATCCAAATAATTTGCTGCTATAGCGACCACAACCCCACCTCAATTGTTACCGCCGCGTTAACGGCTGTACAAAACACGATCAAATTATGATCTAATTCTTATATTCGACCATTATACTTTTGAATACTTTTGTTAATTTATTACTTTGGTGACATTTGCGACATTCCACCAGATCAAGAAAATATGAGACTTGGGTAGAGAAGTTGGCAGAGAAATTATTAGAGCGTTAGTAGAAGCGCAGGTGTAAAAACACTTTAAAGCCGACTACCCGCCCCCATTGCTTCGAGGGTATCAAGTATAGCGTCTGAAATTTCTTCTAGGGGCTTTATGAAACTTGCGGCTTTCATTTCTACAGCGTTTTTAGGCATGCCGTATACAACACAGGTTTTTTCATCTTGGCAGAAAGTGACAGCGCCTTTAGTGTGCATATTTTTTAATCCTTTTGCCCCATCACGCCCCATTCCGGTAAGTAATACACCCACTGCGTTTGCACCAGCATGCTCAGCGAGTGAATCAAACATGACATCAACCGAGGGCTTGTGCCCCGACACTTTAGGGCCATCATCAAGGCTCAAGCGGTAATCTGCACCACTTCGCTCTACCTTCAAATGTTTATTGCCTGGCGCTAAATAAGCAAAGCCTGGCAATAGACGTTCACCACCCTGAGCCTCTCTTACCGTTATTTCACAAAGACTATCAAGCCGTTTGGCATAGGTGGTGGTATAGCCCGGAGGCATATGTAGGGAGATCACAGTTGCAGGAGCATTATGAGGGAAGTGCATAATGACATCCTTTATTGCTTCGGTGCCACCCGTTGACGCACCTATACCAATCAGCTTTTCCGTGCCGGTGTAACGCATGGAAGCATGCTTAGTACAGCGTGTTTGGGTTGGGTTACCAAGCGTAGAATGGGCGGCGGCTTTAATCTTTTCAACGATAACTGCAGCATATTCGGTCATGCCTTGAGCTACAGCTAGCTTTGGCTTTGCCATAAAGTCGACTGCCCCCAATTCTAGGGCGCGCAACGTTGCATCGGCACCTCGTTCAGTGAGCGTAGAAATCATTACCACTGGGGTTGGCATCGCCTTCATCATCACTTCTAAAAAACGAAGCCCGTCTACTTTTGGCATTTCGATGTCTAGGGTAATAACATCGGGCCTAAACTCTTGTACCATTCGCTTGGCTACGTAGGCATCGGGCGCAGCGCCTACCAATGATAATCCTGGCGCTTTTGCAACGATTTCTGACAAAATTTGTCGTATTAAGGCAGAGTCGTCAACGACGAGGACTTTTATAGGCATGTGGCTGTTCCGAAAATGAAATAACACCCGCTTTCGCCTGCTCAGAAAGTAATACACGATGTGCAGACTCTCTTTCGTAGAGCGTAGCATTATTGAACTCACGAATTCGCTTCATATAAACGCTTCCGTCGGCCGGAAAATAATAAATTTTGCGTGCATAGTTAGACATTAAGTCACTACTTATAAGAGGAATATTGGCATTATCTAAATACTCTAGAACAAACTCTGCATTTATTCGTCCAATATCTTGCTGTACAAACCCTGGTAGCACCTTTCCACCGCCAAATGCTTTAGCCACCAGCTTGCTACGTCGCGCGCCCAATTGCACAAGTTGATCTATTAGCATATTCATAGCATGAACACCGTATTTTGTGGCTAAGCAGGTGTCGAGGTTAGTAGTAAGATTGAGGTCGGGCAGCATAAAGTGATTCATGCCGCCAATTTTCTTTTCTTGATCAAAAATGCACGCCGCAACACACGAACCCAAAATGGTTACTAAAGCTTTGTCTGAGGCAGTTGCATAGTATTGCCCTGGTAGAAGTTTGATAGCTTCTTTCTGAAGACGATTATCAAAATAACGTATGGGGTTTTCATCCTGACTCACACTACACATTCCTTTTAAACGACTGGCCTATATATAGTTTTCCCCATGGATTCCACCAGTTCAGGATACATGGTGAAGTTTTCCGAGTGCCCTGCTACATACATGCCCTCACGACACATTAACTTGACCATACGCGCTAAAATTTTGCGCTGAGTAGGCCGGTCAAAATAAATCATTACGTTACGACAAAAAATTACGTCTATCGGCGCATCTACACACCAGCTTGGCGACATTAAATTGAGCGGTTCAAATTGCACCATTTTTCGTAGTTCGTCTACTACCCTTACCCTTCCGGTTTGGGGCCCTCTTCCTTTGTAAAAAAATTGGGTTTTATAATCGTGGGAAAGCTGGCTGATACTGTTTTGGGCATAAATGCCTTGGCGAGCTTTCTGCAATACTTTACTGTCGATATCTGTGGCGAGTATTTGAATGTTTGGCGTAAAGGTGCCATACACAGACGCAACCGTCATCGCTATGCTGTAGGGCTCTTCCCCTGTGCTGCTGGCTGCGCACCAAATACGTTTAGTTTGCGGCCGCTTTCGAAGGAAACCTGCTAGCGCCTCAAAGTGGTGCGGCTCTCTGAAAAACGCGGTGAGATTGGTGGTAAGCGCATTGATGAAGTGCTCCATTTCATCATCATTGCTTCCAACATAAGCTAAGTATTCTTTGAAGCTATTTATTTCGAGCGCGCGCAGCCGCCTCGCAAGGCGGCTATAAACCATCGCGTCTTTAGAGTCGGCTAGGTTAATACCAGCTTGTTTAAAAAGCAGACCCTTTACCCGCTCGAAATCTCTTCGGCTATATGAAAACTCCCGTTGCGCATCCGTGCTTTGTATGGCCGACATACACTAAAATGCCTCCCAATCCGACGCATCAGGCGCGGCTGGATTCAGCGCTTTAATTCGCTGCTTTGGCACTTCGCGCTCTTTGGGTACTGCATGACTGCCGTTTAAAGAGCGTACCTCAGAGGCCTGTTTGGCCTTTCGATTATTTCCTACTTTGAAAACCGATACCCTCTGAGCAAGCTCACCCGACTGCTGTCGCATACTGTCAGCAGCCGCCGCTGCCTGCTCTACTAATGCAGCATTTTGCTGGGTCATTTCGTCCATTTGAACTACCGCATTACTCACTTCCTGTATTCCGGTGGCTTGCTCAGATGATGCCGCAGCAATTTCAGACATAATGTCGTTAACACGCTTTATGGCAGTGACAATATTGGCCATGGTTTCACCAGATTTGTTCACCAATACATTTCCATCGCCAATCTTATCCACAGATGCCGATATTAACGCCTTAATATCTTTTGCCGCTTCGGCTGAACGCTGTGCCAACGTTCTTACTTCAGAGGCTACAACGGCAAACCCACGGCCTTGCTCTCCTGCCCTTGCAGCTTCTACAGCGGCATTTAGCGCAAGTATGTTGGTTTGGAAAGCAATGCCGTCGATAACACCGATGATGTCTGATATGCGCTGGGCAGAATCGTTAATTTCACCCATGGTATGCACCACCTGTTCAATGACCTTGCCGCCCTCAGACGCCACATCCGACGCTTGGCTGGCTAAACCTTTGGCTTGATCAGCGTTCTCTGCGTTTAACTTCACTGTTCCCGTTAACTCTTCCATTGCTGAGGCAGTTTCTTCTAAGCTAGAAGCCTGCTGCTCGGTACGACTAGACAGGTCGGCGTTACCCGTGGCTATTTCGTTTGAGGCAGTATCAATGGTTTCAACAGCAGTGTGAATTTTCACTATGGTGTCGCGAAGCTCATCAATAAAGTGATTGATGGATTCGCCCAGCACTTTGAAGTCTCCATCTAATGGCTCTTCTATTGTTTTCAGTAAGTCGCCATCTGATAAACTCGCCATAATAGATTTAATATTTTCTACTGCTAAGGTTCTACCCGTCACATCTGTGGCGTATTTCACAACTCTAAATGGCTTGCCGTTTTGGTCTAAGATAGGATTGTAAGAGGCTTGAATATAAACCGGTTTTCCCGATTTATCGAAACGCTCGTATTCACCGCTGGCATAAACGCCTTGGCGTAACTGTTCCCAAAATGCTGCGTATTCAGGGCTGTTTTTATACGCGGGGTCGACAAAAATACTGTGATGCTTGCCTTTTACTTCGTCAAGGGTATACCCCATCGCGGCTAAGAAATTGCTGTTCGCGTCTAAGATTACGCCTTCAAGGTCAAATTCAATGACAGCCTGAGACTTGCTAATGGCGTTTAATTGCCCCTCAAAGTAGGCATTTTTCAACTTATCTTCGGTAATGTTGGTAGCGTATTTTACTACCCTAAACGGTTTGCCATTCATGTCTGCTATTGGGTTATAGGAGGCTTGGATCCATACGCTCTTACCTGACTTGCTTATGCGCTTGAATTCTCCTGAAAAGAACTTGCCTGCTTTAAGTTCAGACCAAAAACGTTGGTATGACTCTGACTGCCGGGTTTCTTCATCCACAAATAATTGATGATGTTTACCTTTAATTTCGTCTAGGCGATAACCCATAGTGTTAAGAAAGTTATCGTTTGCGGTAATGATGTTGCCATCCACATCAAATTCGATTACCGCCTGCGATTTATCGATAGCGTTAATTTGCCCCTCAAAATACGCATTTTTTAATTTGTCTTGAGTTACATCGGTAGCAAACTTAACCACTTTAAATGGCTTACCGGTACTATCAAAAATGGGGTTATAAGATGCGCGTATCCATATTTCTTTGCCGCCTTTTGCAATGCGTTTATATTCTCCCTCGCTGTGCTCCCCGGCTTTTAAGCTTTGCCAAAAAGCGGCATAGTCTGCACTTAGCTTGTAGCTTGGGTCGACAAACATACTGTGATGCTGCCCTTTAATTTCAGACAAGCTATAGCCCATTGCGGTGAGGAAATTTTCATTGGCATTTAAAATGTTCCCCTCAAGATCAAACTCAATAACGGCCTGTGATTTATTAATGGCAGTGATTTGACCTTCGTAATCCGCATTCTTTTGTTTTTGCGCCGTAATATCAGAGGCAAACTTGATGATGTAATCTATCTCACCCTTTTCATCAAACACGGGATTGTAGGTTGCTTGGATCCACACCTCTTCGCCTTGCTTGTTTATTCTGCAAAACTCACCGCTGTGAACGTCACCGTTTTTTAGCTTCTGCCAAAACAATTTATACTCGTCGCTTTGTGCGTAATCACTGTCAACAAAAATACGATGGTGCTTTCCCACCACCTCGCTTTCGCTATAGCCCATGGCGGATAAAAAGTTATCATTGGCCGACAAGATTTCTCCATCTGTCGTAAACGATATCACCGCCTGGCTTCGCATAATGGCATCGACCATACCTTTATTGCGCTTGTTTTCCGTGTTGTCCTGCCACTGAGTGACGAAAAGCTGAGTACCGTTCTCGTCCATTGTAGTTGCAGCTGAACTTACACAAAAACTATGTTCAGCAAGGACAACATGCAGCTTGTCATCCCCTCTAGCATGTGTGAGCAAATAAGACGGATTGTCTGACGAATTAGAACCAATAGCGATTTCATCTATGTGCTTGCCAACTAGTGTAGATTCGCCCTCGTTGACAGAAAAGTCTTTGGGGTAGGCTTTTGCCATACGCAGGAATGCCGGTGTGCAATAGTAAATAGCCCCCGACTTGTCGATAACCAACAAGTTTGAGGCACTGGCCTTTAGAATATTCGACTTCAATAGCGCGTCGTGCTTCGCTATTTTTAACTCTTCGCCGTTAAGAAAATTAAATACGCCCATAACTAATAGTTCCCAATGTCAGGTGTTTCCGTTTAGTGAAGGACCTTGTAACTACGCGTCGTCTTTTACGCTTTCAGGTGCGACTAAACCCAGCTCCTCGCTGGTTACTAAGCTTTCTATGTTCACCAGAATGACCATGTTTTCATCTACATCAGCTAAGCCGTGTAGATACCTGCTGTCAAAAGCTACGCCAAACTCTGGTGGCGGAAGTACTTGCTCTTCAGACAAGCGAATAACATCGGATACACCATCTACCACGATGCCAACGATGCGCTCTTGAATATTCAGCATTATCACTATTGTGAAGTCGTTATATGTGGCCTCGCCTACGTTAAACTTAATGCGCAAGTCCACGATAGGAACGATGTCACCACGCAAATTAATCACGCCTTTTATGAAGGCTGGCGCATTCGCAATCTTAGTGACTTGTTCGTAACCTCTAATTTCTTTTACTGTGGTGATGTCCAAGGCGTAATGCTCATCGCCAAGCACAAAACTCAGGTACTCTTTGTCTTGTCCGCCGTTAACCGCTTGATGCAAGGCAGTTTCACTCATGAAAGTAACTCCTCTATTTGACTGGAGGTATACGTTGTAGCAATGGAGTCTGCATCGATAATAAGTGCGACTTTTCCGTCGCCCATAATGGTTGCTCCCGCTATTCCAGCCACCTTACGGTAATGCTCTTCTAAGCTTTTAATCACCACCTGCTGCTGACCGACGAGCGCATCTACCAAAACACCAAAGCGTTTTTTACTGCTTTCAAGCAACACCACAATGCCTTCTGTGGGAGAAAGCGCAGCCTCTTCTACTTCCATAAAGTCGTAAAGAGGGACTAAAGGCCAGTATTGATCTCGTATATAGAGAACGGTGTCGTTGCCCAAGGTCTTTAGTTGCTGCTTAGTCGGCTGGAAGGATTCAATAATGTTTAAAAGTGGGATCACGAAGATTTGCTTACCCACCGACACACACATGCCATCGACTATGGCCAGCGTAAGCGGCAAATGAATGAAGAAAGCTGAGCCTTCACCAGCGCTCGATTCAATATCGATACGTCCACCAATAGACTCGATATTGCGGCGCACAACATCCATACCTACACCTCTTCCCGACACATCGGTAATAGCTTCGGCTGTCGAAAAACCAGGTTGGAATATAAGCTGCCATACTTCAGAGTCAGGCATATCATCAGATACGGCAAGCCCGTTACTTCGCGCCTTATCCAAAATTTTGTCGCGGTGAAGACCACCACCATCATCAATAATGCTGATAATAATGCTGCCGCCTTTTTGCTCGGCACTCAGAATAACCGTGCCTTTCTCTGGCTTGCCAGCAGCGACGCGTTTGTCGGGCATTTCTATACCGTGGTCAATACTATTGCGCACGAGATGGGTAAGGGGGTCGACAATCTTTTCAATCAAACTTTTATCAATTTCTGTGCTGCCTCCCTGTAGCACCAGCTCTACCTGCTTACCTAACTTACCAGCCAAATCTCTTACTAAGCGCGGGAAACGATTAAAGGTTGCAGTTAGCGGGAGCATGCGCATAGACATCACTGATTCTTGAATTTCCCGGGTGTTTCGCTGCAGCTCATCAATAGCGAGCTGCAGCCGCTCACCAATTTGCCCTTCAACGTCTTGCCCAATCATAGACAGCATAGATTGGGTGATAACCAGTTCGCCCACTAAGTTAACCATTGCATCGATTTTAGTGGTATCTACACGTATAGAAGCCGATTCACGGGCTGTGCTTTTTTTCGCAGAAGGCTTAGGTTTGTTTTTAGCCGGTGCCTTCGAGGACGCAACACCACTTAATGATGCTTTATCATCATTTACCGAATCCCGCAGTGTTTTGGCGCTTTGGCTTTTGGGGCCAGTAGTTGTGTTTGCTGCAGTATTTATGTGGCGAGCCGAAGGTACGTCTTCGAAAAAGCCAAAGCCTTGGCTATCCTCTTCATCATCACTTTCAGCTTTAGCGGCATCCGATTTTTTCGTTTGAGGCTCAACAAGATTACTGTGGGTTTCTTCATCATCAAAGAATCCAAAACCTTCGTCAGCTTGTGATGACGATTCGGTAGTTTCGCTAGATTGATTGTGAACAGGCTCTTCATCGAAAAAGCCAAAACCATTGTCAGTAGCCGAACTCGCCTCAGAAGGCTCATCATCAAAGAAGCCAAAGCCGTCATCCTCAATACTTTCGGCTTGTGTATTTGAACTTATCTCTTCGGACGCTCCATTCGGCGTAAATTCAGCACTCTGCCCATTGAGAGCATCGTTAAGTATTTTGATGCGCTCATCAATACTTTCTTGTGGAACGGAGGTCTCGTCTCGATAGGCATTTAGCGTGTCTTTTAAAACGTCGAGGGTTTCTAACAGCACGTTGACAATGTCAGCCGTTACACTGAGCTCATTGTTTCGTGCTTTATCTAACAAGTTCTCCATCACGTGCGTTAAATTCATCAACGCGTCAAAGCCGAAAATACCGCTACCACCTTTAATAGAGTGGGCAGCGCGAAAAATACTATTGAGTTCTTCAGGATCAGGGGACTCGACGTCCAGACTCATCAATAGCTGTTCCATATCGTCGAGGTGCTCGTCACTCTCGTCGAAAAATACGCTATGGAACTGTTCAATATCGATGCTCATTCTGAATCCTTCCAGACTTAAAGTATGAGAAGTTGGGCTTAACCTAAGACACGCTTAGTGACATCAAGCAGTTTGTTTGGATCAAAAGGTTTTACCATCCAGCCAGTTGCTCCCGCAGCTTTACCTTTCGCTTTCATATCGTCGCCCGCTTCTGTGGTAAGCATGACAATTGGAGTTCTGCTGTAGGCCCCTAACCCGCGCAAGTTTTTAATAAGTGTAAGGCCATCCATGCGAGGCATGTTTTGATCAGTGAGAACGAAGTTAAATTGCTGACTCTTACATTTGTCCAGCGCTTCTTGACCGTCTTGGGCTGTGGTGACGGTATAACCTGCGCCTTTTAGCGTCATCTCAACCATTTGACGAATCGACACCGAATCGTCGACAACTAAAATGTGTTTGCTCATATGCCCACTTCTCCAAAGTATGTCATTACTGACGGTGCTTCCTGTTCCTTTCTTAGCTTAGAACAATTCAACTTCTCCAGCGTCCATAGACGTGGCAGACACTGGGTTGTGATCATTTTTACCTTTCGCTGCGATCCCTTTTTGGTACTCGTTTAATGCGTTGATGAAACTGTCGATATTGTTAGCATTCAATGTCGCCAATTGCTCCAAAATGAACGTGATCATATCTTGGGTATACTGAATATGCTGGCCATTGATATCACCAAATTGCATTCCTCTGATGGCCGCATTTATCGACTCGTCCAGCTGTGACCCTATATCTTCAATTTGTTTTGTAGTGACAAGATCTGCCTCTGCTTTTTTGATGATTTCGGCCAGCTGCTCGCTAATATGAGTCTTGGCATTAACCACTTGCGAAATATCTTGCGAGGCTACAAATTCTGCAGTGTCAGTGAGCTTATCTACCAAACTGCGAATGTTCTCAACTTGGGTTTTAATTACATCGCTAAACTGAGTAGAGCGAGTTGATAGTGCCCGCACCTCATCGGCCACAACCGCAAAACCCCGACCAGCCTCGCCCGCTCTAGCAGCTTCAATTGCAGCGTTTAGCGCCAATAAGTTAGTTTGCGCAGCTATGTCATCAATACCGCTAAGTGCGTCAATAACCGTCGGCATGGCTTGTTGAATAGTTTGCACCTGCTCCATAAGATGCTTGGTCGATGAAGACATTTGTTCGGTGGAATCGATAAATTGGGTAAGGGTTCCGTCGGTTTCTTGCGCAAAGGTGCGCATTCGTTCGGAATAGGACTGTGTTTGCGTAGCATCAACGCTAAGTAACGCGTCAATACATTGTGTTTGCTGTGCTACCAGTGCCTTTAGACTACTAAAAGCATGTGACAAGGTTTCAACCGCGTCATCTTGAGTGGACTTAATAGAGGATAAGTTGGTATCACATGTGCTCAATGAATGGGAGAGCTCTTCGCTCGCTTTTTTGATGTCAGCGCTACCCGCTGATTCGCCCTGCGCCAGACTTTCATAATTGGGATAAATCTCGTCGACCTCATCCGAGCTTTGTGAAAAGACAAATACGCTAAAGACAACCACGCCTGTAAGTACCGCAAGCGCGGTGAGCGCTGATACAAAAAAGAATAAAGTCCAAGAAGCTGCTATGCCAACTCCACAAAGTACATATATGCTCTTCAAAGCCCCATTTTGCATTGAAGGTAAGTTATTAAGCGACAAAAAAACTCTCCTTGAAAAAACACTGTGACTTGAAATCGACAGCACTGATTCATGCTTGTGCACGTTACTTTGTTTGAGAAATACAGCGTGCGGTGCACTAATAACAAATGCCGAAAGGCGCCATTGTTTAGCGCAAAGAAAACATAAAGTTGCTAGGCATAACAGGTAACAGCGTTATGTTCAGCCGGCTTTACTCACATTAGGTAAGCGTAGTACCCATTTCGAAAAGTAGGCAAGAACATGCATAAGTTTTTTATTAAAAAAGCGTTTTAGCCGCTATTTGCGTCTAACATCCAAATAAATATTATTAGCAAATTACCGAATTGACATGCACACAGCATTAGCCGAAATCTCTAGGCTTGTTGTCCCGTGATGGTGATGGTGATGGTGATGGTGATGCGACCTTCCATGCGCATGATGTAAAGCATGACTATGTAAACTTCTAAACATAGCCAGCTTGATTACAAGCTGGCTATGTTGTTTTTTTTTGTTTTCGCAATTCGAAATTACACATTGCGGCTAGGCAGACCAAAATGCTCCCCCCTGTTTTACCTGGGAAACTTCGCCACCAAGCTTGACCGCAATTTTGTCAGTCGACTGGTTTAGTGCTTTTTTCGGTCACTGACAATTCATCGTGCTCTTGTTCTGCTAGTTTTGCCCGTTCCGCTTTAGAGATATAGGTTGGCTTATTGCTTTTATGAAGTTTAGCTTTGGCTTTTTTATCTTTTTTCTTAAGTTTAGTGAAAATTTTCTTACGACGATTCATGCCCAACACTCTTAACTAGTTTCGCATATTGTTCGCATTATACGATGTTCACCGCTAAAGCAGCCATATGTCTTTTCGCGAGCACAAATTTCAAAACAAAGGAAAGAGGTTTGGGATCAAGAAAGCCCCGCATTTGCATGCAGGGCTCTCTGAATAATGGTGCCTCGACCCGGGATTGTAACGCGCGGCGCAGCCGCAGGGGCACGTTAGCGTGTGCCTGGTTCTTCAACCGTCGGGATCAAAAAAGCCCCGCACTTGCATGCAGGGCTCTCTGAAAGATGGTGCCTCGACCCGGGATCGAACCAGGGACACGCGGATTTTCAATCCGCTGCTCTACCAACTGAGCTATCGAGGCTGAAACTTGTTAGCGTTCTAGGCGTTTACCGTCTGTCCTGCTGTGGGTGCGTATTAAACGGTTTTCGCCTTCACAAGTCAACCGTTTTTCTCGCTTTTTTTGCGCTTTTATTACTGTTTGCACATTGTTTGCTCAAAAAACGCTTTTTTGCTTATTTTTCAGGCGGAACATAGCCCTCAATCGTAGGTTCTACATCGTCAAACAAGTATGCCGACATTTTTTCTTCTAAAAATGAGCGAGCATTCGGCTCCATCATATTTAACTTATGTTCGTTAATCAGCATGGTCTGTTTCTTTTGCCATTCAGCCCATGCTTCTTTAGAAATGTTGTCGAAAATACGCTTACCCAATTCGCCGGGGTAAAGTTGGAAATCTAAGCCGTCAGCTTCTTTCTGAAGTTTGCGACAAAATACCGTTCTTGCCATGTTATTTCCTTTCGTTCGCTATCTACTTAGCAATAAATAATACATTGGGCTTAGAAAGCCTAACGCATTAACTGCTGAATAATCTTGGTTGTAGGTGCCGCTAAACCAACTTCAATAGGCTCGTTCAACGAAAACCAGCGATATGCCGTTTCGGCTACGCGCTTTGTTGGAGCAGAGTTTACCACGGCCACTACCGGGGTGATATCTAAATGAAAATGACTAAAGGTATGGCGGAAACCTTCGAGCGTTCGGGTTTCCTCAACATTGATTCCCCGTTTATTAAACTGCTCAAGTCCCTCTTCTATCGAGGGTACTTCGATAAAACCGTACAAACCGCCCCAGAGGCCTGTTGAGGGGCGCTGCTCTAAATACACTTGACTATTGAACTGTGCCACCATCATATAGGTGGACTTCTCGGGCAGCGCCTTTTTCGGCTTTTTGCCCGGGTACTCGGTTTGCGCACCTTGGGCATAGGCTATACAGTCGGGCTGAAGTGGACACTCATCACACTTCGGTTTGCTTCGCGTACATATCATCGCGCCCAAATCCATCATCACCTGGGTATAGTTGGCGCAACGTCCACCTTCTGAGTTGGTAGGCGTGTTTTTCTCGGCCACCTCCCAAAGTTGGTTTTCCACTTTTTTCTGCCCCGGCCACCCGCTTATCGCATAGTAACGCGCCAGCACACGCTTCACATTGCCATCTAAAATAGCAAAGCGCATATTGCGAGATAGGGAAAGTATCGCCCCAGCAGTAGAGCGCCCTATACCGGGCAAATCCACGACTTCTTCAAGAGAATAGGGAAACTCTCCGTTGTATTTGTCTACCAACATATTGGCAGCTTTATGGAGGTTCCTGGCTCTCGCGTAGTAGCCTAGCCCCGTCCAATGATGAAGCACGTCGTCTTGAGATGCCTTTGCCAAATCATGTACGGTGGGAAATGATGCCATAAAACGTTCAAAGTAAGGTATTACCGTGGTAACTTGGGTTTGCTGCAGCATAATTTCCGACACCCATACTTTATAAGGCGTCACGTCTTGCTGCCAGGGCAAATGCTTTCGCCCGTGTTTATCAAACCATGCGAGCACTCGCTCAGAAAAGCCACTGGTATATTGTTGTTCTGTCATAATTGTCTGTATGGGTATGTGCTAAATAATCGTTTTTCATTAATGCGTGGCCGCTTTCTGCATAGCAGACCATTTATTAAAAGGCGCGCTATGGTAGCATGTAACCAGCCAGTTTATTGTTAAGGAGCACACGTGTCTGTGCAGCACCCTGTTTTATTTTTCCCCGGTACGCTTTGCGACGAACGCGTGTTTTTGCCGCTTTGGCGAACCTTGCATATTGCGCAACGTCGCTATGTGCCACTTCAATGGGCAGCATCGCTAGAGGAAATGCTGGCACTAAGTGAAGATCGCATTCTAGATGACGAAAAAGTGCACCTTGTGGGTTACTCCATGGGCGGATTTATAGCTGCGTTAGTGGCACAGCGCAATCCCGCCAATATAGCCTCGGTTACGTTAATCGGCTACAACCCAGAAGGCTTATCAAAAGAAGAAATTGCCAAGCGTAAGCAGTTGACTTCTATGCTTAGGCAAGGACACTTCAAGCCCGATAACGATGCGTACCTTTCGCGGTTTATTCACCCTTCACGTTTGAATGATGAAGATGTGGCTGGCGTTGTAAAATCAATGGCACAAGATTTAGGAAAAACCACACTACTTAACCACACACTCGCCACAACGCCTCGAGAGAGTACCGTAAAATCACTTGCAAAGATCAATGCGCCTGTATCCTTTATCACCGCCCAACACGACGCGATTGCTCCAGCAGAAGCAATAAAGCAACTTAAAAGCGTGTTGCCTAAAGCAGGGTTCCATACCATTAGTGATGCCGGGCATATGCTAGTACTTGAGCAAACTGACGCCGTGGCATCTATTATTGCAAAACAAATTGGCGTATAAAATTACAGCATTTTTACCACGATAGCGTTGCATAAGCCGTAGGTAAGTGGATAATGCGCCACCAGAAAATTGGGTAAGAAAGGCATTGCAAATGAGGCAATTCAAAAGTCAGGCGGAAGCAGAAGCCGCTGGAGTATACGTAAGCAAGGTAAAAAGCTTCGTTAAACGCGAAGGTAGACTTACTAAAGCACAAGAAAAGGCGCTGGAAGATCACTGGCCAACCAAGGGCATTGACTATATTGATGCCCCCTTGTCGTTACCAGAGTTGTTTGGCCGAAACGTAGATGTGGTTGTGGAAATTGGCTTTGGCATGGGTAAGTCTTTAGTTGAAATGGCAGCGAACGCACCTGAGAAGGATTTTATTGGCATTGAAGTGCATCGCCCTGGTGTTGGCGCATGCTTATCTGATGCTAATGAGCAAGGCGTTGAAAATTTGCGTGTTATGGAGCATGACGCGGTAGAAGTGCTTAAGAATATGATTCCAGATGGTTCACTGTCTCGCCTGCAGTTGTTTTTCCCAGATCCTTGGCATAAAAAGCGTCACCATAAGCGCCGTATCGTACAGCCAGAATTTGTTGAATTAGTTCGCACTAAATTAGCTATTGGCGGATGCTTTCATATGGCGACCGACTGGGAACAGTATGCTGAGCATATGTTAGAGGTCATGACCCAAGCTGAGGGCTACACTAATACTGCAACCGATGGCGACTATGTACCTCGTCCGGACTATCGTCCAATCACCAAATTTGAAACTCGCGGCCAAAAACTCGGCCATGGTGTGTGGGATCTAATTTTCGAGCGTACTAAGTAATGATTCTATCTCCTCAAAGCCAGCTGTTAGAACGTAATATCGCGCTTTTCGATGAAGGCCAGTGGGCATTTATTAACCCTGCTGACGCGTATTTCCTAGACGGTCTTAAATCGCATAACGTAACGGTTCTTCACCAGTATTTCGACATTTTTTCGGAATGCGTGCGCGTGATTCCCTCTGTATCGTTCGATAGCAGAGACATTACACATACAGGCTTTGAGGTGACGCAAAAGGTTGGCAATCATACCCATATTTTTGCGCCTTTCTTGGCTTTAGAAAAATCTCACACTGACGTGATGATTTTCTTACCTAAAGCAAAAACCCATTTTCAGATGTTACTGCGAATGGCCGCAAGCATGGTTGGCCAAAATGGTCATATCCATGTGGTTGGTGAAAACAAAGGTGGCATTAAAAGTGCCGCTAAGTTGATGCAGCAATATGGCCCTACGCAAAAAGTTGATTCGGCGCGTCACTGCAGCCTTATTACCGTAATGGTAGAAGAGCCCCATCTTGCCTTTGAACCCGATGCTTGGCTTGACATGAATACCTACCAAGTTGAAGGTACCACTTGGCAAGTTGCCTCCATGCCTGGCGTTTTTAGTTATAAAGAACTGGATGCGGGAACAGAGTTACTGCTAGAAAAACTTGCGACCTCCCTGAGCGGTGAAATTTTGGATTTCGCATGTGGTGCGGGTGTGATTGCTAGTTACATCATGCTGAAATATCCACATTTAAAGCTACACCTTACCGATGTGAGTGCACTTGCCGTTTACTGTAGCGCAATTACCCTTGCAGAAAATGGATTATCAGCAACACTTTACGCTGCCGATGGTTTGCACGGTTTTACCCAAAAAGTACAGCATATTGTCACCAACCCACCGTTTCACACCGGCATCAAAACTGACTACACCATCACTAAGCGATTTATCTCAGATGCAAAGGCAACATTAAGCCGTGGTGGCACTATGCAAATGGTAGCAAACCGATTTTTGCCCTACCCAGGTTTGCTCGCTGAGCACTTCCAAACAGTTTATACCACAGCACAAACATCGCAATTTTCCGTTTATCAGGCAGCTTTGTAATTAAAAAAGCCGTGAGCTTGTGCTAACTTAACTCATCTACCTGTTGCTTATGCCATTGTGGATACTTCACAATGGCACTCAGCGCTTTCCATATACTCTATTGAAGCATGACGAGTGCACTACGTGTACGCTCTGGGAGATTAACTGTGAATATTGTATTTGCTATTTCAGAAGTTGAAGAGTTAGTTAAAACTGGCGGACTTGCTGACGTTGGCAAAGCGCTTCCTCTCGCACTACATAGTTTAGGCGAAAACATCACCATAATAATGCCGTATTACCAAGTACTGGCAGAGCAATTGAATCTACCCACGGTAACCGAGCAACAAACCCTGTTTACTGAAGGGCATGTCTACCATTTCGATATTCGCTATATGCAATGGCACGGCATTCCAATTTACTTTGTAGACGCGCCTGACTACTTTATGCGTGCGGGGCTATATGCCAATGCCTTTGAAGCGTATGAAGATAATGGCGAGCGCTTTAGTTTATTCAGCGGCGCTGTTCTTCAAACATTAAAAGCGATTGATAAAAAGCCGGATATTATTCACTGCCACGATTGGCACACGGCTATGCTTCCGTTTTTACTTACTCATGACAAATCTGGGTATTTCGATGGCACAAAAACAATATTTACTATTCACAATGCCGCGTTCCAGGGCGTACACAAACTAGAAACCATCCCGTTTCTTCGGCATCACCCTAACATTTTGGCGCAAGTACACGGTGGCTACATCAACATGTTGCAAAGTGGTATTGAGTATGCCTCGAAAGTGACGACAGTGAGCCCAAACTACGCAAGGGAACTGCTTACCGACTTAGGTAGTCACGGGCTTCACGAACGCCTTGTAAACCGTCAGGCTGATTTAAGCGGCATTCTTAACGGGTGTGATTATACGCAGTGGAACCCAGAAACAGATACGTTTCTACCAGAGCATTACAGCGTAGAGAACCTTCACCCAAAAACTACCTGTAAGCGAGTGTTGCAAGAAAAGTCAGGGCTGCCTGAGAATGGCAATATTCCGCTTATCGGAATGGTATGCCGCCTAACAGAACAAAAAGGCTTTGGATATATACTGCCCATTTTAGACGACCTAATTAAGCATAATATCCAAATAGTTATTGTAGGCACTGGCGATCCTAAAGTGTGTATGGACTTGGGTGAATTTGCCCAACAACATCCTGAAAAATTCGCATTTATTAACGGGTTTAGTTCAGAGCATGCACACCTTGTAGAAGCGGGCGCCGACTTTTTTCTTATGCCTTCGCAATTTGAGCCATGCGGATTAAACCAAATGTACAGCCTGGCCTACGGCACTATCCCTATTGTGCGCTCCGTAGGAGGGCTTAAAGATACGGTCATCGACTATAGCAACGATAGTGAAGGTACCGGGTTTGTGTTCGATGAACCTACGCCTCATGCTTTGTTAGCTTGTATTCGACGTGCTCTACTGGCTTTCTATGAAGATACGGGCAAATTCAGAGCGATGCAGCAACGAGGAATGCGAACTAGGTTTACATGGGAAGCGGCCGCTGAAAGTTACCATCAGCTATATTTATCTGCGGTTAACTAGGCGTTAATTTTGTGGTGTTTTTTCGTACGTGAACAGTTTTTTGTTCCTATTATTCATCATATTTAGTAGCACTAGAAGCGCCCCAAAACGTTAACTGATGAATGTTATAGCACTAAAATCTTTCACATTAATTATTGGTTATAAACACCTTTCTTTTTGGCCATTTTTGCGCCACTATTAAAAAATGAACGACGTGAATGGACATTGCGCTAGGCGGGTATGACGGACAGAGCAGTAAAGCTTTCAATAAGAAGCCTCTTTCTATGGGTGGTGATGTCTATTGCTACCTTTTCTCTTGCAGTGCTATCAGGTCTTGCCGTTTATACGCAAATAAAAACTTATCGACATGAGCTAGAATCTAACGCGATCATGCTCACCAAATTGGTGGCAAGAAGCTCATCTACCTACCTTTATGATGAAACTCCTGAGCGTATTGAAGCTGCACTAAATAATCTTGTGGCAGCAGAGCAAGTACTCAATGCTCACGTTTACAAAGCGCAAAACGATACACTGCAGCCAGAAATTTTTGCCTCGTACAATAAAGAGGGCCAGCTTTTATTAGGTGGTAAGGAAAACCAGCTAGCTTCGATGGTTATGAACCCGCTGCTAACAGATAACGGGCATTACCTTGAACTCAGTGCAAAAGTATTCGACCCAGAAACCAATATCCAGCTGGGGTGGGTGTATCTAAGGGTTTCATCTGAAAACTTCAACCAGCTGGTTGGGAAATCGATTTGGCTAAATTTAGCGGTAGCCCTAGTGCTGTTGGCAATAAGCTTTTACTCGGCACTTAAAATGCAGCGCGTCGTAACCGGTCCAGTTGAAAGCATAGCCAACTTTTTGCAGCGCACGTCGCGTCAGCGTGATTATTCAGCGCGCGCTAGTGGCTCTAGCATTAAAGAACTCGACATTCTAGCTGATGCAGTCAACGTCATGCTGCTTCGCATCCAAGAGTACATGCAAAAACAAAGGCAGGCAGAGGAGCAGCACAGAAAACTTAATGCCAGCCTTGAAGATATGGTCAGCCATCGAACAACAGCGCTTAAAGATGCGAACCAAGAGCTTATTCAAACGCTAGAGAAGCTACATCAATTCCAGCGTCAAATTGTACAAAATGAAAAAATGGCTTCCCTCGGTGACATGGTTGCCGGTGTCGCCCATGAAGTTAATACACCAATAGGCTTAGGCGTTACTGCATCGACCATGATGTTAGATAGGCTAGCAGTTATTCAGAAAGACTTTGAAAATAAAACACTGAAAGCCAGTGCAATGAAGCGCTTCTTGGATGAAAGTAACGAAAACCTCAATATTATTTACCGCAATTTGAACAGAGCTGCTGAGCTTATCAGTAGTTTTAAGCAGGTCGCCGTAGATCAAACCTCAGAATCTAGTAGAAGTTTTTGCGTTGTACAGCTAGTTAATGAGATACTGTTGTCATTGCAGCCTCGATTAAAAAAATTAAAACACAACATCAACGTAAATTGCGACCCTACCCTTAGCGTTGAAACAAAGGCTGGCCCTATAAATCAAATTTTGATTAATTTAATCATGAATTCGGTTATTCATGGGTTTGAATCCGTGGATGAAGGCACAATTGATATTCGTGCCGAGTTGGTTAGCAGCGACAAGCTCAAGCTTGTTTATACCGATAACGGAAAAGGTATTCCCCCCGAGATCCGCAAACGGATATTCGACCCCTTTGTTACCACGAAGCGTGGGCAAGGCGGTTCTGGACTGGGAATGCATTTAGTGTACAACTTAGTAACGCAAGCCCTCAATGGCTCAATAGCGATTACCAGCGAGGAAGGTAACGGGGTGGAATTTGTGATTATCTTTCCCGTTGTTAATGCGAAAACATCATAATAGTTGTATAAAGGCTGAACTTTTCTTGATTTTTATTGGCTAACCCCAATACCTTAGCAGTAAGAATATTCACAAGTTGCTTGCAATCAAGTACATGAATATTAAAATTTAACCAGTTAGTTGCTTAAATCGTATTTTAGAAAGAGTGTAAAACACCATGCAGACGCCAAATGTGTTAATTGTTGAAGATGAGGTGGTAACCCGTACCACGCTTAAGAGTTTATTTGAAGCGGAAGGGTATAATGTATTTGAAGCCGAAAATGGTGATCAAATGCATGATTTCTTCGAGAATCACGCTATCAATTTGGTTATCATGGACATCAACCTTCCAGGCAAGAACGGCCTGATTTTGGCTCGTGAAGTACGTGACCGTAAAAACGTTGGCCTTATCTTCCTAACGGGTCGCGATAACGACGTTGATCGCATTCTAGGCCTTGAAATTGGCGCAGACGATTATCTGACTAAGCCTTTTAACCCCCGTGAATTAACGATTCGCGCGCGCAACTTACTGTCTCGTACAACAAACTCTTCAGAAGATGACGATTTACCAAGCCGTGTAAGCTTCAACGGTTGGACGCTTGACGGCGACAGCCGCTCATTGATTTCTCCTAGCGGTAAAGAATTCCGTCTACCTCGTAGTGAATTCCGTGCGCTACACCTTTTCCTAAGCAACCCAGGTAAGATCCTTACCCGTGAGCAGTTAATTATGGAAATGACGGGGCGCGAGCTTCGTCCGAATGACCGTACAGTTGACGTAACTATTCGTCGTATTCGTAAGCACTTCGAGTCAGATCCAACAGATGAAGAATTGATTGTAACTATCCACGGCGAAGGTTACCGTTTCTGCGGTCAGGTTGACGGCTAAGACGTTGCCTGAACGAGTTTTGAATTAATAAAAAGCCGCTATGTAGCGGCTTTTTTGTATTTGTCTCTAGAGCTTTTGCTGAAACGAAAAGGCGTTTCAAAGCAACGTGTAGAAACAGTTTTATCCTAAGCAATGGCGGTATAACAAGGTTATACCGCGATATATTAAATTAGTTATATGGTGATTGAAAAGCTAGCTTCACACCAGATGTTAACTGGCTATAGCATTAAAGCAAACCGAGTAGCGATATTGCTTTTCTTCCAATAAGAACGCTTTGTGTGTACTTGGGCTCCATGAGTCATCGCCGCCCACGCCCATATGCGCGTGATCAATATACACAAACACACAGTCTTGAGGTGTTAAATCACATGTGTGTTTTGCCTCATCTAGCTGTGCCTGCCCATATTCACTTACACTGAAATGGAACTGCCCGCTTGCAGTTACGCTACCAAGAGCCAACGTTTTACAGTCACTGCGCAAACCATTGTCTGTAGGAAATATATAGCGCGTTTGCATATCGCCGATAGGTAACGTGTAATGACCATGGCGCGCCGCCGCTTTTCTGTCTGGATAGTTCTCAAATGGTCCAAGCCCTTGCCAGGTTACTGGCATATTCTCCTGCGACACAGGTACTGCTATTTGCATACCAATACGCGGCATCGGCGGTAAACCATCATCTAATAGCACCTCCACCTCTACCGAAAGTTCGGCCTGCGCGTTAAGGGTATAGATCCACTTAGTTGCCGCCACCAGCTTTTCTGAATGACTATATTCAAATAACGACGTTATACTCACGATTTGCGCGCCCTGCTCAACGTTTACGCCCGTGCAAGTGCGTGTCCATTCACCAATACCTGCACGGCGCCAGCGAGACTCCCACGCGTTCGGGTCTGGGTTATCGACTTCACTTACCCCAATGTCGTTATCTAGCGGCGCTCTGAAGAAATTATCTTCTAGCGGCGCGCTAAGTGCCTCCTCAGCGCCTTGAAGCCACGAGGTTAATAGCCCACTTTCACTATTAAAGCTAAATACGTTATTTAGCGCATGTACTAACAACATTCCATCCTTAGCTTCGATTGATAGTTCACTCGTGTCGTCTGGTATGTCGTTATCATTAAGTGAAAACGACACTATTCCTCGCTTATTAATTAGTGCTAACTGCGCAGTGTCCATGACATGCCCTGCATCAGCCCACGCGCAGCCATTCGCTGTCACAACATCAATATTTAAATGATACTCAGCCCCTGCTTTAAATATAATTTCTGGGGTTAGGGTCAGCATTTGTGATTGTTGCGGACCTATATTGATTTCAAGCTCGCCCTTTGCATTAGCGATGGGTTTTCCGTTTTCTAGTACTTGCCAACGTAACAACTCATTATCTGTATGTCTAAATAGGTAATCGCTGCTTACGGTAAGCTCAAACTTGTTATCTTTTTCAACCAGCGAAAAGCTTAAGTGCTGCTGACAGTATTTTGCTTCAAACAAATGAGGGTGAGGCGTTCTGTCTGGGAACAGCAATCCGTTGATACAGAACTGACGGTCGTTATCGGTATCACCGAAGTCGCCGCCGTAAGCCCAGTAAGCTTCACCACTGTCAGTGTACTTAGTTAATCCTTGATCAACCCAGTCCCAGATAAATCCGCCCTGAAGACGTGGATAGTCTTTAAATGCCTTCCAATATTCATCAAAGCTTCCCAAACTGTTACCCATAGCGTGGGCGTACTCACATAAAATAACGGGGCGGTTTTCACTGGGCATCGACAGCCACTTTTTGATAGCCCATTTAGGTACAGCGTCGTCTTTTACATCCGTATCTACCCGTGCATACATAGGCGCGATAATATCGGTAGCCGTAGTGTCGGCACCACCACCTTCATATTGCACAGGTCGTGATGGGTCAAATGACTTCGCCCAGCCATACATAGCGTCGTGGGTAGGCCCATGTCCACATTCGTTACCTAATGACCAAATGATGATACAAGGGTGGTTTTTGTCCCGTTCAACCATTTGGGTGAAGCGGGCCATGTAAGCGCCTGCCCAAAGCGGGTCGCGAGAAAGTCTTCCCATGGGAAACATACCGTGGGTTTCAATATTCGCTTCATCTACCACATAAAGCCCGTATTCGTCACAAAGCTCATACCAGCGAGGATGATTAGGGTAATGTGCAGTACGCACAGCATTAAAGTTGTTTTGCTTTAATAGCTTAATGTCTTCAAGCATGTCATCTTCGTTGATCGCATGGCCTTTTAACTGATGATGCTCATGTCGGTTTACCCCGCGAATAAGCACGGCTTTACCATTAACCAATAGCTGGCCGTTTTTCATTTCAATATTTCTAAAACCAACGTTATAGGCTTCAAGGTCAACTGTGTTTCCGCTTTCATCAATAAGGGATACGACAATGCGGTACAAATTAGGGGTTTCAGCAGTCCAGTGTTTGGGCTCTTTCACATTTAATGTTTGAAAAACCACATCATCCCAACCACCCTTTTCATCGATACGCTTATTGTTAGTGCCGGTAATGACTTGCTCGGTAACAGCGCTATCGCCATCAAAAAGCTGTATGCCCACTTTAAAGGTAGATGGCGCATTGATGGCAGTACGAACCGAAACCGTAGCGTCACGGTAGCAGGCATCAAGCTTTGGTGTAACGAACACATCTTGAATGTGATGCTGAGGCTTGGTGACCAAATTAACGTCGCGGAAGATACCGCTGAGCCACCACATATCTTGGTCTTCTAAATAGCTACCGTCAGACCATCTGATCACCATTACCGCCAGGCGGTTTTCTCCCTCAACTAAAAGGCGGGATAAATCGAATTCAGCGGGCAAGCGACTATCTTGAGAGTAGCCCACATACTCGCCGTTACACCAAAGGTGAAAGGCGCTATTTACGCCCTCAAAGACAATATGATTGCGTTGTTTTAACTTATCCTTGGTAACGTTAAACGTTGTTCGGTAGCAACCCGTCGGGTTCTCGCTGGGTACCACAGGTGGGTTCACCGCAAAGGGATATTTCACGTTACAGTAAATCGGTTTGTCGTGACCTTGCAGCTGCCAGTTAGAAGGTACCGCAATAGGCTGCCAATTAGCAGACTCGTCATCACTTAATGTGTTAGAAACCAAGCTTTCAGGTACGCTTTCTGGTGCATCAAATAAACGGAAACCCCATTGACCATTTAAACTGCTTTTCTGCGCATTGGTACTGTGTAATGCATCTTTTAGCGTTTTATATCCGTGATGTGGACTGTGGGCAGTGATACGGTTTCTCTGAAACACCACCGGGTTTTGCCAGTCGTTTTGAGCCACTATTTGCGCAACATTAAGCATGTCATTTCCTTTACTTTTTCATTAAGCGAAATATAGCTAACTTTACACAGATCCTTTATGCTCTAAACTTACATCTATTTATCCAAAACTATCATTTTACATTTATGCAACCTAGCTTCAAAGACATTGTAGATATTGGCCCAAACTGCTTTGAACGCTTTATAGATAGCAGTAACGCGCCAGAAATCAGTGATTTAGGCATTGAACTGGCAGGATGCTCTAACTTATCAGGGAATTATACAGTGGGACGTGTTTCTCCGCCCAACCATACCTTGTTCTATAGCATAAAGGGGCAAGGAAAGTTTCGCGTTCCATCAGGCGAACTACAGCTACATGAAGGGCAGCTTATTATTTTGCCTGCTGGACAAAGCTTTGAAGTTTCCATTATCAGCGAGCAGTGGGACATAATTTGGGTAAATATAGCTAATGTCGAGCGCTGGAAGTCATTTAGAAAAAGCGATGCGCTGGTTGTAGATAACGCCATGCTAGAGGGACTGCATCACGCCATGGAACTTGTATACTTGGAACGCGACCTTGATACCCGTCGCGCTGCCATGCGGTTTGTGTCACGTTATCTGTTCCGTATAGCAGATGCTCCATTAGGTAAAAAGCCTGCCAGTGACGATAAGGAGCGACGCCAAATAAGCCGATTACATACGCTGTTTTCAGTGGTGGATAAACAGCTTCAGTTTGATTGGGATATGAAAAGTTTAAGTGAGAAAGCGCATTATTCTGCCCCTCACCTTCACCGGCTGTGTTTGCAAGTGTTTGGACGAAGCCCCAAGCAGCACGTTATCCATTTGCGTATGACACGAGCCAAAAGCTTATTACTAAGCACACAGTGGCCCGTATCCTATATCGCCAGTTATGTGGGTTACGCAAATGTATTTACTTTCTCAAAACGCTTTAAGAAGTCCACCGGGCTGTCTCCTTCAGCGTTTCGAGAAAACGCGAACTAGCTGCCCGCTATCTTCATTTGGTCAATGAGTACAGAGCCAGTCTGTACACTGCCGCGCACATCTTTTTCAGCGCCAATTGCCACAATACCTTTGAACATATCTTTTAGGTTGCCGGCAATAGTTACCTCGTGAACTGGGTATTGGATAATGCCATTCTCGACCCAGTAGCCCGCAGCACCCCGCGAGTAATCACCCGTCACACCATTAACGCCTTGCCCCATAAGTTCGGTCACAAACAAACCTGTGCCCATTTCTTTAAGCAGGTCAGCGTCGCTATGTCCTGTATCGCCTACTAGCCAATTGTGAATACCACCAGCATGACCGTTAGAGCGAGTATTCAGCTTACGCGAAGAGTACGTAGTATAAAGATATGTGGCCAACTTGCCTGCGTCTACAATAGTCATATCTGAACAGGCTACACCTTCGTTGTCGAAGCTAGAACTTGCCAAGCCGCCTTTAATGAACGGACGTTCTTCAATGTTAAGCCATTCAGGAAAAACTTGTTTACCCAAGCTATCTAGCAAGAAACTAGAGCGACGGTAAAGGCTACCACCGCTAATGGCCCCTACATAATGGCCAAACAAGCTAGATGCGATGTCGCGGTGTAAAAGCACAGGTACGTTCGCCGTATTAATCTTGCGGGCGCCTAAGCGGTCTACAGTTGCTTTTGCAGCGTCAATGCCTACAGCACTTGCTGATTGCAGAAATGAGGCTTTACGACTTACTGTATAAGCATAATCGCGCTGCATGTCGTCATCTTGTGCGCCAATAACCATGCAGCTTAAAGAATAGCGGCTACTTGGGTAACCTGCGTTAATACCGTGCGTGTTGCCGTACACGCGCATACCTAAATTTGCGTTATACGACGCGCCATCTGAATTAGTAATGCGCGAATCGTAATTCATTGCTGCCGTTTCGGCCTCAATAGCAGTTTTAATGGCCTTTTCAGTATCTAACTCTTCGGGGTGATACAGGTCTAAATCTGGGAATTCAGTGGCGATAAGGTCAGCATCGGCCAAACCTGTACAAGGATCTTCACTCGTATAGCGCGCAATATCTACGGCTTTTTCTACCGCCAGTGTTAATGCTGCTTTGCTTAAATCAGCAGTAGAAGCACTGCCTTTTCGCTTGCCTACGTATACGCTTATACCTAAGCCACCGTCGTTGGTAAATTCAACGTTTTCAATTTCTTGCATACGTGAAGATACGGCAATGCCCTGCACTTTCGACATGCTGGCTTCAGCTTGCGTTGCGCCTTTTGAAACGGCTAATTTTAGTACATCATCTACGACATTTTGAATGTCGGCTAACTGCTGCTCAATTTGCATAGTAAGTTTCGCTGTCTTAATTCGACTGTGATAGTTACAATTTAGCTAAAGTGTAACACTAATGAGTTTGAAATGAGTGATCAGAAATACAATTCTCCTGAAGATCCTTACTTCGAAGATGCGCAAGCAGATGAGTTCGAAGAGGAAGAGTTTGTCAGTAAAACTGAGCTAAAGCGTCAAGCAAAAGAGCTCCACAAGCTAGGCGAAACCTTAGTTAACTTAACCGATGCAAACATTGCCACTATTCCTATGGATGAAGAGCTGGCCGATGCGGTTGCTATTGCCCGTAAAGTTAACAAGAAAAAAGACGGTTATCGACGTCAGCTTCAGTTTATTGGTAAAGCACTACGTAATCGCGATACTGCCGACATAGAAGAGGCGCTAGCTAAACTCACGCACCAGCATCAAGCTGCAAACGCGGCTTTTCATGCGCTAGAGAAAGCCAGAGAAGCGGTCATTGAGCAGGGCGACCCAGCTATTCAGAAGTTAATTGAAGCGCACCCTGAACTTGACCGCCAGAAGCTGCGTCAATTTCATCGCCAAATTAAGAAAGAGCGTGAAAAGAATGCGCCACCTAAGGCGTTCAGAGAGCTATTTCAATATTTGAAAGACGTTATTCACGAAGATTAACGGTCTATAATTACACTAATATCTACATCAGAGTATCCTTCACCAGCCGAGGGGAGATAGTGTGAAAATATTTTCTAACCCTAACGCAACACTGAAAAGCAAGTACGGTCAGTATCAAATTGCTGTACTTGGTAACATTGTTGGCGTGTCGGCTGAAGGTATTGCCGATGACTCAGCCATAGATCGCTATGCGCGGGATATGATGGATGTGATTAACAGCTTTGGTGGGGATCACTGGGCATTTTTAGGTTTTTTGTATGGTTCTGCCCTTCTTACTAAAGCAGGTGAGACAGAACTGCAGCGTTCAATAGAATGGCGTGCGAAACATGGGATGGCGCTTGGCGCGCTAGTTATCGGCGATACCACGGTGCAGCCTATTGTAAGAGCGCAATTTCAGAGAATTTACGACAATGCAGGCCTTGAGCTAGGTATTTTTACCAACGAAGAAGATGCTATTGAGTGGTTGAACGAAAAATGATTTGAAAGTTAGCCGCGACTTATACCAGTTCGCATACAAAAAAGGTTGGTGCCTATGCCCAACCTTTTTTAGTTCTATGAGTGACTGTGTGAGCTGAGCTAAGCCGTACCGCCCACTGTTAGCTCGTCAATTTTAAGCGTAGGCTGTCCTACACCTACTGGTACGCTTTGACCGTCTTTACCGCATACACCCACGCCTTTATCTAGCGCAGTATCGTTACCAATCATTGAGATTTTTTGCATAACCTCTGGGCCGTTACCAATTAAGGTTGCCCCTTTAACTGGTGCAGTAATTTTACCGTTTTCGATAAGATAAGCTTCAGCGCTAGAAAACACGAATTTGCCAGACGTAATATCTACCTGACCGCCAGCGAAGTTCGGCGCGTAAATCCCTTTGTCAATAGAGGCTATAATTTCTTTCGGATCGTGTTGACCTTCCAGCATGTAGGTATTGGTCATACGAGGCATAGGCAAGTGAGCGTAAGATTCACGGCGGCCATTTCCGGTAGGTGCAACGCCCATTAGCTTGGCGTTGTGTTTATCCTGCATATAACCTTTCAAGATACCGTCTTCAATTAGTACGTTATGTGCCGTTGGCGTGCCCTCATCGTCCACTGACAATGAACCACGACGATCGCTTAATGTACCGTCATCAACAACGGTTACACCTTTGGCGGCTACGCGCTCGCCAATGCGACCGCTGAAAGTTGATGCACCTTTACGGTTAAAATCACCTTCAAGACCGTGACCCACAGCTTCGTGAAGCAATACACCAGGCCAACCGTTACCTAATACCACAGGCATAGCGCCTGCTGGTGAGGCCACTGCCTGCATGTTAACACGCGCCATGTGCAGCGCATCATCGGCTAGTTGCTCATAATAGGGTTTGCCATCTTCATCTTGCTTAAAGAATGAGTAAGCATATCGCCCACCAGCTCCCGCTGAACCGCGCTCGCGTCTATCACCTTGTTCTAGCAATACTGAGCAGTTTAGACGCACAAGGGGCCGAATATCTGTGGCTAACGTGCCGTCGCTACCAGCAACTAAAATTTCTTCATACACACCGCTTAAGCTCACCACGACCTGATTGGCAGACGGTTCTTGTTTGCGGATATAGGCATCTACTGCTTTTAAAAGCGAAATTTTCTCAGCATCTTGCATCGCAAGAATAGGGTTATTTTCGCTGTATCGCGCTTGCACCGATTTTTGCCCCAGTGAAGCAACTTGCTGTGAGCCGCCACTTGGCGCAATGCCGCGGGCGGCTTTGCATGCTTTAGTTAATGCTTCTTCGCTTATTTCGTCAGAATAAGCAAAGCCCGTTTTCTCACCGCTAATTGCACGCACGCCAACGCCACGCTCAATATTATAGCTGCCTTCTTTGATGATACCGTCTTCCAGTACCCAGCTTTCGTGTTGGCTTGACTGAAAATACAAATCGGCATAGTCGGTGTCGTGGCGATGGATGGTCGCTAGCGCACTCTCTAGCTTAGAAATATCTAGGCCTGAGTCAGATAATAAATGACGCTCAACAGATTTAGACAAAGTGACTCCTGAATCGGTTATGTTCGGCAACCGGCATATTCTGTTTAATAGTTTCTCTTGCTGCAATATCTACGTTTGCCGATACCAGCCCTGTTTTTGAGGCTTGTTCGGCAAGGGTTTCGCCCCAAGGCGATAGGATAATACTATGCCCATACGTTTCACGACCATTAGCGTGCACACCACTTTGGTTTGGCGCTACCACAAAGCACTGTTTTTCGACGGCTCTGGCTTGCAACAGCGCGTGCCAGTGTGCCTCTCCAGTGCGCTGGGTAAAGGCCGCAGGCAGTACCAAAATATCGATATCGCCCATTGCAGTAAACAACCCTGGGAAGCGTACATCATAACACACCGCAAGCCCAATGTTGCCTATTGGCGTTTGAACAGTGACTACTTCGCTTCCTGCTTCGGTAGTAGCGGACTCTTTGTAGCTGCCTGTATTGTCGTTTACCGATACATCGAACATGTGAATTTTACGATAGTCAGCCAATAGCTCACCACTCGGTCCAAATAACATGCAAGCAGCAGAAAATTTATCGGGGTTTTCCGTTTTCACAGGAAATGTACCTGAGACTATGTAGCATTGATGCTGCTTTGCAAGTGACGATAAACTGCGCTGTATTACACCATCACCTTTTACTTCAGCGATTTCAAGTTGGCCTTTATCTTTGCCGCCAAAGCAGGCAAAGCACTCTGGCAATACTACCAAGCTGTTCTTTGCAATATTGGCCGCAGCCATTTCACTTGCCACTATGTCGAGATTTTCTTCTACGTTTGGCGTAGAAGTCATTTGTAGTGCAACTAAATTAACCATCGATCACCTCCATTTTCAGCCTGCGCACGTCATCTTCCGTTAATGGCCTGTCTTGGGGGTTGGCCGGTACAGGCGCATTTTGCGCAGGTAAGCTAATGTCTTTACTATTGCGCTCAAATTCCTCGAACTTAGGTTCTTTTATGGTGCCCGTTACGCGATAGTTCACATTTGAAATCACTTTCGCAGATGTTAGCACTTGGTCAATGGCAAGAGCAGCCAATGCGGTAGGCGGCGTTGCTAAGAAATACACAAGAAACGGAAGATTTCCGGTTACATTGGGCGCGAAAGACACATTGTAATTTAAGCCTCCCGTATTCAAGTCGGTGAAGCCGGTAATTTCTATTTCTCCCGCGCCGCCGTCAATTTCAGTATCGTCAGTATACGCTTTGCCGTTAACAATGCTTAACGTGCCGCCCATGTCGTCGTAGAAAAAGCCTTTGGCAAAAACGTCTCGAAAATCAAGGCTGAGCTTTCTTACCAACGAGTTTAAGCTGAACAGGGTAAATATACGCGAGCCCTTGTCACTCAACTCAGTAAGATAACCATCAGACAGTGACCACTCTACATTACCGTTAAGCTGTTCAAACCCAAAGTCCATTGGTGCATTGGGCCAGTTAATGTCAAACTTAACGTTTGCACCAGAATCTTTAATTCCCGATTCAACGCCGTACTCTTTTAGCATTTGCCCCACGTCAGGTGACGTCAACGTGCCATTTAACGCGCTCTTCACCTTGCCATTTACATGTTTCCAGTAGCCTGTTGCGGTAATGTTGGTGTCATCAGATTTTACCAAAAGTTGTCGTATGGCAAGGCCATGATCGTCTTTTGCCACGTCTAACGTGATTTCACCTAAATCAATGCCATGTACACCGCATGACTGACAATAAAAATAAATGGGCGGAAGCGTGTTGGGGTCAATATTATAAGGTGACTCGTCTTCCTCGCTTGTAGCGGCTAATACGGCATTACTTTCATCATCTGATGTCGCGGATATCTCAGGTTCACTTGGTTTATCTAACGACAAGTAGTCGGCATTTACTTCAATGCCTTGTTCATCTAAATCACTGTTGATGCGAATAGTTGCCCTGGCCTGAGGTGAAGCTAAGTCTAAGATCCAATCCTTATTGCGCTCAGTTGCATTCAGCTCTGCTTTATTAATGCTGTGACCAGCAAAGTTAAGCATGTCTGCTTTAGCAAATATACGAGAGGGCGTGCCGAATAAGTTGGTACGCTTAGCATCAGTCTCTTCTGATTTGCTAGCGGGCCGTCCATCGGTTTGCGCATAAGTATTAACGGCGTTTTTCCCTTTGCCAGAAAGCAACATGTCAATAGTGGTAAACCACTCTTGTACATCGGCTTGAGGTAGATTTGCACTGATACTAAAGCCTGTCCCAATATTGGCTATATCGCTTTCACCTAGGGCTAGATGCGCCCGCGAGAACTGCATTTCTTTGTGGGGTAGCACACCGTCAAAGCGAATGTTGGTGCCAAGCGTAGCTTTAACATTCGATGCTTTGCCATCGCCAATGCTGATTATTTGTAACGGTAAGGTGCTGCCAGCCGGAGTGTCAAAAGGGGCGGGCAGTACACTTTGCGTGGCCGTTAAATCTGCCGTGAGATTCGCAGAGTATTCAAAGCCATTTTTAGCAAGTGTTATATCTACTATGGTGTTCCAATCGCTTTCACCGTCAATGTATTCAGTGAGTTCGGTATTTACATAGTTAGCTAACGGGTGTACGTGCCAACGCCCACCTAATTCTACATGGAGATCGTACGTGTCGCTCTGCCTGCCAGACAACGACAAATTCACCGGCTGTTTTAGAAACTTTGCAGTGAGATCACCTGCGTCTATGTTTCCGTTAGTAAACGACACCTCACCCGACGCTTTATCAAAAAGCATGTTAGTTGTCGCAATATAAACAGGGTTGTTAGATAAATGCGCGGTACCCGATGCCACGACATCTTTGCCCTTAAAAGGTATATCTAATTTGAGGTTAGTAGTTAGCGGCCCGCTAATTTGAACTTCATCGTTTAAAACCTTACCCAGAGAGTTTTTTAGGGATGAGTCCATCATTAGCGCCGTAAGCGCCTCGCCAGAACCTGAGCCAGTGGCATAGATATTCAAGCGAGCACCAGGCTTAAAGCTAGGTATAGAGGCCGACATGTCAGTTATTTCCACATCAGCAAGAGTTGCGCTTGGGCTCTCCATCACTAGGGCGTTGTTCACAAAATACAAAGATAAATCTAAGTTATTGAGCGCAGGCCAGTCAGGTGCAAAAAGAAAATCCCCCTGATTAATATCAACATAGGCCTGGAAAATACCGCTATTGTCTTCAAAGGGAAAGTTACTCGTGCGGCCATGCCACAGCACACGCGCGTTTGTAATTTCACCTTCGCCGTTAAACGCTCGAGTGAGATATTTGTCGGTATTGACACCCATTAGGGAAGCGGGAAACAGGTTACTTACTTCATTTAAAGCCAACGGGCTAACATCGACATACAGCGACATAAACCCGGTTGCAGTATTTAATTTAAACTGTGGATTCAAAGTAACAGCATCACTTTCAAGCAACATGTCGCTACCTTGTACTATCCACTGTTTTTTCGCTTCGTCTATTTGCTCTGGATAAACATAAAATCGAGATTTGAACTGCTTTATGTTGATGTCTTTTTTGATTACACCATCAGCGCTGAGCACACTATTTTTACTTTCTAAGTAAATCGCACCGTTATTTTTATACCAAAAGAGGTCGGCGTTTAGGGACGAAAGCCCCGGCACCTCATCCGTTTTATCCCACTGTAGATCGAGTACTTTAGCGGCTAAAGAAGGCTGACCATTATGCAGTTGAATTTGCAACGTAGCTAATTCCCCTTTTGGATTTAGTCCGCGTATTTCCTCTTCACTAGTGTCATCCATGAAAAGTGGTAGTAACAGCAAAAAAGGGTCAATTTGCACGGGCTTCACGGTGTTTATCAACGCATCACCGTTTGCACCTACACTCCCGATAAGGTCTGTGGTAAGCGTCTCATTGCTTGAGTTAAGCACAAGCTGGTCTACCCTAACATTCCACCCGCCTTGCTTGCTTTCGGTATTGGGCAAAGCTTGAAGACTACCGCCGCTGATACCAGTCACCGTTTTCGCGCGGCCACTCCCCCACTCTAAAATGCTCTCACTTAATTCAGCTTGTATACTGGTAATTTCGCTCTGAGAAAAATTAGTCCATATCTCGAAGTTTGCACGACTCTCGGCAAGCGGACGCTTAGTTTTAATCAGGTCGCTGACCCATGGGGAGATATCGAGCTCTTCGGCTTTGGCGTAGAACACACCTTCAAACTCTTCTCGTGTGCCGGAAACATCAATAATGAAAGACGCTGAATTAGCAGCTAAATCTGCAACTTTCAGCCGCCCTAAACCTTGGTGTCTTTCCTCGCGGTTGTTCCACGATAGGCTTTCTATATCGAAGGAATTGGTTTCGTTGAGATGGGTAACGGAAACCACACCGTCTTCTAGCGAAAAGCTTTGTAGCTGTTCTAAGAAAAGACGTTCAAGGGCCTTCACCACGGGGAAGTTATTTTTACCGTCACTAGAGAGGCGATCAGCATCAATATCAATCGCTAACCCTCGCAGTTCGAAACGGGTAGATGAAATAAGTTGATGGCGTAGCGATTCCCAAAAATCTAGCTCAACGTAGATTTGTCTGATATCCAACGCAACAGGAGAAGCATCGTTTTTAGCCAGCGACACAGAATTGAGCACAATGCTGGGACCACTGCGCTGCCAAACAGCATGCACACTTTTAATAGATAGGTTTACGCCATACTGCTCATTGATATAATTTTCCAACAGATGTTTGTTGTGCTCAATATGCGGCAGAGCATAGCGTGCAGCGCTTAAGACAAGCGCGAAAAGTACAAGCAATACGGCGAGTAGCAGCCAAAACTTCTTAAGTAGATAAGCGGCTACCGACGAAAAATTTGTCACATTTTGCCTTTGTATACGTTAATGCATTACATCATGACGACGTCGTACTTATCCTGGTTGTACAGTGTTTCGGTTTGAACCTTGATTTGTTTAGACACAAATACTTCTAGTTCTGCCAGCATATGAGATTCTTCACCCATTAAGGCTTCCGCCACTTTTGGTGAAGCATAAACCACAAACTTATCTGCGTCATAGGCTCGATTCACCCTTACAATTTCACGCATAATTTCAAAGCAAATGGTTTCAATAGTTTTTACTGTGCCTCGACCTTTGCACACTGGGCATTCGCCACACAGTATATGCTCAATACTTTCACGGGTGCGCTTGCGGGTCATTTCAATAAGCCCTAGCGCGGTAAAACCATGAATGTTTATTTTGGCTCTATCCTTGTTCGTCGCCACCTCTAATGAATGTAAGACACGTCTTTTGTGGTCTGGTTCCATCATATCGATGAAGTCGATTAGGATCATACCGCCTAAGTTACGCAATCTTAGTTGACGAGCAATTGCCTGCGTCGCCTCAATATTGGTGTTAAAAATTGTTTCTTCTAAATTTCGGTGGCCAACAAAGGCACCAGTATTGATATCGATAGTGGTCATGGCTTCGGTTTGATCGATGATCAGATAACCGCCAGATTTTAAGTCAACGCGACGCTCTAGTGCCCGCTGTGCTTCATTTTCCACATCATACAAATCAAAAATAGGTCTATCACCAGGGTAGTATTCGAGTTTGCCGTTCATTTCGGGCACATACTCTTTTGTGAACTGATGAAGTTCATTAAAAGAGAGTTTTGAATCGATGCGAATTCTATCTAATTCAGTGCCGACAAAGTCTCGCAGTACTCGTCGTGCCAGCGGTAAATCTTCATAAAGCACGTTCGACTTGCGCTTTTTCATACGAGACTGGATTTTATCCCATAATCTTCGCAAAAACGCGGCATCAGATTGCAATTCATTTTTGCCCACGCCTTCAGCGGCGGTACGAAGTATAAAACCGCCGTTCTCATCGCAGAACTCTTGCACCAGCGACTTTAAGCGCTCTCTTTCTGATTCTTCCTCAATGCGTTGCGATATACCCACGTGTGTTACCGACGGCATAAATACTAAATAACGACTGGGGATAGTGATATCTGTGGTGAGACGTGCACCTTTGGTACCGATGGGATCTTTTACCACCTGAACCACAATATCTTGACCGTCACGCACCAGCTCACGAATGTCTTGCTTCTGGATATGACTTGCCGAGACTTCTTCAGCAATCTCATTGTGGATGACAATGTCGGAGGCGTGTAGAAACGCAGCTTTTTCTAACCCAATATCGACAAAAGCTGCCTGCATGCCCGGCAATACACGACTTACTTTTCCGCGATAAATATTGCCAACTAAACCCCGTTTAGTATGACGCTCTACGTGAATTTCTTGCAGTATTCCGTTTTCAATAAGCGCCACCCGTGACTCTGACGGGGTAACGTTAATAAGCAGTTCAGCACTCACGACACAACTCCAAATGCATTTAGTAATTGGCGGGTTTCGTATAGCGGTAGGCCTATGACGGCGCTTGCACTGCCGTTGATAGAGACCACAAACTCACCACCAATACCCTGAATAGCGTAACTCCCTGCTTTGTCGGCAGGCTCTCCTGTTTCCCAGTATGCGTCAATTTGTTCATCCGTCAATGCTGCAAAAGTCACAGATGTGGTAATGACTTGAGTTTGTTGATGGGCGTCATTAAGTGCACAGATAGCTGTGAGTACGTCATGGGTTTTACCAGAAAGCATCGTAAGAATGCGCTTTGAATCTGTTTTATCTTTAGGTTTACCCACACTCTCTCCGTTAAAAGATATGAGCGTGTCGCTGGCCAAAATGACCTTGTCTTCCGTCATTTCTTGCTGAGATGAGAGTTGCGCCTTTACTGCCTGGGCTTTTTCAGTCGCAAGCCTTGCAACAAGCTCCATCGGTGACTCATTGTCACGGGGCGACTCGTCAATATCGGCAGGTTGTATTGTATGGGCTATGTTCATTTGCTTGAGCAAAGCTGTGCGTCGTGGTGAGGCTGACGCTAACACTACCGATTTTGTCATTGGCTTACCTTTGGTTTAATCGTGAAGGTGTTTATATTAAGAAATTGATAATTGTCTGCGTGTACGTCTAAGTAGCCAAAATACCCACGGCCAAATCACCATGGATGTTAAGACTGGCCACAAGTAATCAACTTGGAAATAGATATCCGTTAACAGATGCTGAACCCAAAACGCCAACAAATGATATAGCGAGGCAAGTAGACCGATGATAATCGCCTGCTGCCACACAGAATAGTTCCTTAGCCTTTGGTAATTGGCGGCCAGCACATAAACACAAATACTTAAACCGAAGCTATGAATGCCCAACGTGGTGCCAACCAGCACATCCATAGCAACACCAGTTAAAAACGCCACACCTACGTTAACTCTGTGAGGTAGTGCCATACTCCAGTATGCAAGCACGACCAACACCCAATCAGGCCGATACAAGTCAACTTGAGTGGGCAGAGGCACTATTTGCAGTACCATAGCCACTAGCAGGCTTAACCAAATAACGAGGTTACGTTTACGCATCTGAAGACTCTTCCTCGTTGATAACAGGTTTACTTGCCTTTTTTTCCTTATCTGAATCAGGCTTTTGTGATAAGTCATCCTCATGCCATAAAAGCAGGAGGTGACGAAGTCTATCTAAATTTGCCTGCGGGGTGACAATAACTCGAGCAAAAGGACGACTTTCATCTCTGACGACCTGTGTGACTGTTGCTACGGGGTAACCTTCTGGGAACACTTTTCCAAGTCCCGATGAGATAAGCGTGTCACCTTCCTGAATATCTACGCTGTGCGGTACATGCTCGAGATATAATTCGTTAAGCGCGCCGCTGCCGGTAGCGATAAAGCGAATATCATTTCGAAGGGAGCGCACAGGAATGGCGTGTGTAACGTCAGCGATCAGCAATACTCGGCTGTTGGTTGACCCCACTTCCATAACCTGACCCACAACACCCTTGTCATCGAGGACTGGCTGAGAAGGATACACACCATCTATAGCGCCTTTATTGATAACCACCTGCTGACTATACGGGTTTTTATCTACCGCCATCAACTCGGCTACCATCTTTTTCGAAGATAGGCGCACGGGCGCTTGCAGTAATTCTCGAAGTTGTGCGTTTTCTTTTGCAATAACATCGTATTGCTGAAGCTTTTCACTCATTAGCAACAGTTGGTTATTAAGCTTTTGGTTTTCTGCTAACAACTGTTCTTTAGAGGTGAGCCGCTGTGCGCTCTCGCTAAGCATTAACCCGGGAAGATTAGCAATGTACTGAAGTGGGCTCATTAAAGAGTTGAGGTACACCCGCGTAGATTTGAAGCCATCCATTTTATGGTCGACAAATATCAGTGTTACTGACAACACAAGGGCCAGCGTAAGCCTGATATTTAAAGAAGGGCCGCGAGTAAAAATAGTATCCATGATACAAATAAGGCAACCTTACGGTTGCCTTTCCTGTTTATTCGTAGCTAAACAGGTCGCCACCGTGAAGGTCAATCATATCGAAAGCCTTACCACCGCCGCGTGCTACACAGGTCAAGGGATCATCAGCGATAACCACTGGAATACCCGTTTCTTCCATAAGTAGCCTATCTAGGTCTTTAAGAAGTGCCCCACCACCGGTAAGCACCATACCGCGCTCAGAAATATCAGAAGCAAGCTCTGGTGGAGACTGCTCTAGCGCCACCATAACGGCAGAAACAATACCCGTTAGCGGTTCTTGAAGTGCTTCAAGAATTTCATTTGAGTTTAGCGTGAACCCGCGAGGCACGCCTTCTGCTAGATTGCGACCACGAACTTCGATCTCACGAACTTCTTCGCCTGGGTACGCCGCGCCAATTTCGTGCTTAATGCGCTCAGCAGTAGCTTCACCGATAAGAGAACCGAAATTACGACGAATATAATTAATGATAGCTTCGTCGAACTTATCACCACCAATACGAACAGAAGATGAATAGACCACGCCGTTTAGTGAGATGATAGCAACCTCAGTAGTACCACCACCGATATCTACCACCATAGAACCCTGCGCTTCTGATACAGGCAAGCCTGCACCGATTGCCGCAGCCATTGGTTCATCAATAAGGTAAACCTCACGCGCACCTGCACCCAAAGCAGATTCTTTAATAGCCCGGCGTTCAACTTGTGTTGAACCACAAGGTACACATACCAAAACACGAGGGCTAGGACGCAAGAAATTATTGTCATGCACTTGCTTTATAAAGTGCTGTAGCATTTTTTCAGTCACGTAAAAGTCGGCGATAACACCATCTTTCATCGGGCGGATAGCACGTATATTACCTGGTGTACGACCAAGCATGCGCTTAGCTTCTGCACCTACTGCTGCAACACTTTTCGGCCCGGCTGCGCGCTCTTGACGAATAGCTACTACTGAAGGCTCGTTTAGAACAATACCCTGGTCTTTTACATAAATCAGCGTGTTTGCTGTTCCGAGGTCGATGGACAGATCATTAGAGAACATGCCTCGAAGCTTTTTAAACATGAAGTGTGTATTCCTGTTTCTATGTTAACGCGTTTTTGCAAAGGTGAGATGGCGACGCTTTAACGTGAAGTCGATATTTATTCGCACACTTTAACAATGGGGGCAATTTTGGGCAAGTGATGCTGTCACTTAGAGCCAAAATAACTACTTTATTAACAAGCAAATTCGGCGTCTACCTAATTAAGGCATCGCGTCTACGCGTTAATCGATTAATTCCTAATTTAGACCCACTAATGACCCCACGAAAGACGGAAGGTTCAAAAACAATGGTCGATTGGCCAGGTCTTTTTATTTTGAGACCGTCATGGTGTTTTTTAGCCACAGCGTCACGACCAAGTCCAGCCCCTACTTTTCTAATTGTTGATTTGCTCGCGTTTGTAAATAATGTTGTCGTTTCCTCTATAAACACCAAAGGTTAGCGTGGCGCTAGGTGGGTTATCAGCTTCGCCATCCCCATCCCAGTCCCAGAGTAACCATGTAGCAGGCGTGTAAGTTAGCGGATAATTGCCAGCCCCATTTGGCGATGATAAGCGCATACCTTCGCCGGTGATGTACGCTCCTTCACTTAAGGTTCCGTCTTCAGAAGAAACTAGCTCTCCTGATGCATCATTTATATTAGCGTGTGCAAAGTTTGTGCAGTTATCGTACGTGTTTATGCGCCACGTTTGACCGTCCCAATATTGAGTACGAAGCGGTAATAATAAGGCTTCATCAGCACCGCCGTAGTTATTTATTAACGTGGCTCGGCCGTAGGCAAAGCTAATTGCATCACCAAAATCATCAACACAGGAACCAGTGCAAGAAAGCCCATTAAAGTTTGCGTTCTCTATTTGTCCACTCTCTGCCACCAGCGCGATAGCCGCATTCATATATGCCCCGTCGAGTGCCGCACTACCTAATCGACTAAATGCAATGTCATTGTCAGAAAACACAATCTGCCCTGTCGTCCCGCTTTGAGGCCATGCTATCAAGTTTGTATTTTCTAAACGGTCTAACAGGCTCCCATCGTGTTCAACCTGCAAACTTAGCTTTGTTAATTTATCGAAGCCTCCGTAGTAGTTCGCGGTGCGGCTGCCATTTTGATTAAGGGCAGTAAGAGTAAAGCTAACTTCATCTATAGGCTGGTCAAAATAGTTAAACCCATCACTGGCAGTACATGCCGCAACTACATTTCCGGTTAGTGAAAAGTTAGAAGGCGCAAACCTTCCCACGTTATCGACTTGGCCCAATACCGTGGTGTTGTTCAAGTATGTACTTTGAGCTGCAATAGAAATGACACCCACTTCATCATAATTTACGGCCAAGTTAACTTTACCTTCGTTATCAAAGTTAACACTGGTGGTGCTTAAAGACCCTACTGCCCCCCCTACGGGTAAGGTTTGTTGAGGTGCTAAAGTGACACTACCGATATAGTGTTCGGCTGTGTTGTTATTGGCCAAATCAGCGAAATTATCTGGTACACCATCGTTATTATTATCTTCGCCATCAACCCATTGCACTGTGCGAAGACCGAGTACAAAGTTTTCACCCGTGTGCTTTAGCAATGAACCATTCGCATTAGTTGCATATCCGTTAGGATTCGTACTGGTAGCACTGTCATTTAAAATGTCCATAGCAAACCCAAATGGGCGAACCGCAAAGATATTTGATGAGCCCGTTATTGCGGTTCTGTCAGTAATGGTTCCTGTAAGCGACAATTCTCCCGCGTCAGGATACTGGACCGAAAACTCCGCCCGAGAATCTGCGTCGAACTGCAGCGCGAAGGTATCTGCAGACAACCCAAGTTCGTACGTATTGCTGTTGTTTGAAAAGGCCAGCTTATTCGAACAATTGCTAGAACTTGCGCAGTTGTAGTTGAGGTCCACATCTACGATTTTATTTTTTAAGAGTTCCGAATTTCCACAGGCCTCGACAGCATAGGTCTTACCATTAAAGCCTTGATCTGATGGCTTGCCAGACAGCTGGGTTACAATAGTTGTGGTGTTGTCGGTAAGATTTTTAAACACTAGACCATCGTCTTTAAAATCAATCTTACACCCTTCAATACCTACCTCTTTGCCGCCGATAAAACAGCGAAGCTGTGAAGACGGCGTTTCACCCAGTGTTGCAAGCTTTGTATCGTTTCCTTTCAGGCTGTCTAGCGCTAACGAAATTTGTCCCGTAAAAGAGACGACATCGTTTCCGCTCCACTGAAAATTGGCGTTATTTTGAGGAGACAGATTAACCGTTGAAGGTTGAGAATAAATAAGATCGCAATTCACATCTGCGCATGCTTTTAATGTTATTTGTTTAGCCGCACAGCTACTGCCTTTATTATCAGCTAATTCATAGCGATAGTGATTGAGTACTTCGATAACCTCTCGACCACATATGCCGGGTATATTATTTGGTACTTCGTTCGCCGTTACTTTAAGAGGTACAGGAATATTTACTATAGGTGAAGAAATAGATTCGATTCCCCCGCCGGCGTTAAATCGCCCAACAATGGTTTCATCACCTACGTTAGCAAACGTCACTGTCCCTTTGGCAATGACTAATGCTTTAGGGTTAGAGCCATCTATGAGGACATCGCCGTCTACATAAATCGCTAGGTAAGCACCATCAGCAACGGTAACGTTGACATTGGCCATAACGAAGCGGGTTGGTTGTCCTACGGGATTAGTGCCAGGGTCGGAAATATAGATGCGTGTAGGGGCTATGACGTTATAGCTGCCCGCTGCCATCAGCACGTTCTGCCTGTTGAAGTAGTAATCCCCCGCTAAATTACCGGCGGTTATTTCGGGGCCGCTGTCATCAACGGTAATACTAGGTATTGCTCTGGCTTGTGACTCGGTCAGTGAGTCTGTGTTATTTACGGTACAGTCGACACCCGGCTCTCCACATTTAGGATAATCCGCCGTGCCTTTTGTTCCTCCGGAGATTAATTGCGTTGCACTCAGAACCCCGCTGTTTTCATCGATAATACGGCTATTCGCGGGAAGATTAATGGCCGAGCCGCCAAATGCTGCTACCGCGCCAGGAAATGCCACGTCACAACTTGGCACTTCACCACTGAACACAAACTCTGATGTCATAGCCAGAATACTGGCCTCTTCCTCGGCGTGATTGCGTTCTGAATCTAAACTTCGATCTTCATCAACGCGAAGCCCCAATCTATTTTTGTTAACTTGGCAACTGCGTAACCAACCACCATCAGCGCCATTGCGACTAATTTTACTGGCAGCGACTAAGGGCGTTTGAGCATAGCTATTTTTAAAGTTATTCCGGAAGCAGCCATCGTCCCACCCTTGAATACGCTCGTCTGCAAAGTCTGCCTCCCAAACCACCTCGACACCATTATCGTCAAAGAACCTGCGATCAAACCCTTCTGTAGTGGCCATGTAAGCAACCGTCTCTGTGCGTGTTACCGGTTCATAATCGGTTTCTGATGCTTCCAAGGCGATGTAGTAGGAAGGCGCTTCATATTTTGCTGCAATGGTTAGAAATGGTAGTAAATGTTCATTGGGAGGTTTCTTACCATTTACGTCTACTTGGTTGTTAACAGTTTGAATAGAGTGGAAGAAAACGGGCTGCTCACCAAAGTCTGTCTGAAGCGGCACTTCTGCGTATCGCGCATCTTCAGTACCCGGAACCAATGTCCCCGTTGGAATATACCAAGGCGAATTGGTAGAAGCTTGAATAGTAGTTGCATCTAGCTGCATTTTCCCGACTTCCACAATGTCGCCGTCAGGAAATTCGTGAATGCCGTAGGCGATGGCCAGGTAATGCCCACCCATAGTGATGTGGGGGCCATCTTCACCTGATGGCTCAAGTGGCAGCGCTTCGAAACCGGTTCTGGTCACGTTGCGAATTTTGACTATCGCCGGGTTGTTGCCCTGATTTGTTGAAAGCATAAATACTGCGGGCGGCTCGTCGTACACCTGCGAAAAGCTGATAGTCGTCCACTCTGCTTTATTGTAGGTATTTTGAAGCTCGATGAACCTGCCTTCGATTTGGGGTACGGCTAATACGGGCTGCGCTAAAACAACAAGAACTCCTACAAATAGGGCGCGAACAAAAGGTATACGGTATGTCATTATTCTTCCTGCCTTACTTCAACAAGAACGCGTTTTGAGGTTTCAAGTTGACCCGCGCTGCACTGCGCTTCTGCCCCTAACGCATAGACTCTAATTTCACCAGCGGCGACTTCTGGCTCTTCTACCTCAGTCTCCACATCGCAAGAGAGTGTAATCGAACAATTCTGCACGTTAGCGGCATTAATAGTTACTGGCTGGATAATAGCGGTACATGCTGGATTGTTACCATTAATTAGTCTAGAAATCGCAACTTCCATTCCGCTCTGCGCGGCCAAATAAGCGCGAGCGCCATAATATTCAATGGATTGCTGGCGTATATTGGAGGAAATTTGATTGGATAAAGCTATACCGAGCCCTAAAAGAACAATACTTATAATGATCGCAACAATCGTTGTAGAGCCTTTTTGACGAACAAGAGAACTACGCAATCCAACTGTACGCTGGCCGCTGCGATTAACGTTTAATTGTCGTGTTTTACTATGGCACATTAGGAAAGTGAACCTCGTGTACAACCGAAATCTGCTCATCATCACTGTTTTCTAAGGTCAGTTGCAGCTCTATAAGACCATTTTGTCGTAGCCCTGCAGTTACTACGTTCGCGCTCCACGATGCCACATTAGTACCAATCACGCCGGAGTTAGCACCTTGCGTTCTTATTAAACGCTCTCCTTGAGCGGTAGATGTCCTGCATACTGTCACTTGCGCTTCAGGAACAAAGAAACGTTTTCCCGGAGAAGATTGTGTATTAGGTGCACTGAGTGTGATGTCATATTGATTATCGCTAGTCGGCTCGGAAGCGGCATCAGCGATAGCGTCTATTGTTCGCCCGTTATCATTCACGCTCTGCGGATTTGTCGGGTAGATAACAAGGGTATCATTCACACTCAATTGGCTATTGAACACCACAACATGCATGGGATTATTGAATGCATCACCAACGTAGGTGCCGCTTTCCTTGATAGGGTAATATGAGAGGCATCCTAAACTCGAATCGAATGACACAGAGTTGGGTACCACATTGCGCAGCTCTTTTTCAAGCCGCAAAATAATAAAGCGCGCGTCTGAAACAAGCCGAGTGCGCTCTGCGCCTGTTATATAAATTTGGGCACTGAGTGAAATCACTTGCGCTACAGATACGCTAATTACGCCCAAAATAGTGATTACTAGAATAAGCTCTATAAGTGTAAAACCGCGCTGGCGCTGTGCTTTTGGAGGGGACATTAATAGCTCCCTCGATAAGCACTGAAGTTGTAAACTTGGCCGTCTGGTGCAGTAACTGCTAGATCTATGCGCTTAAACGTTTGACCATCAGTGGGCGTGCTGTCATCTAAGTCACTGTCGTAATCTACCGTTACCGCAAAACCAAAATTGTTATAGTTTCCGCCAACATTACTAATGACGTAGCCATTGTAATCGTCCACATCATCATATTCGTCTTCGTTAGCTTCTTCCGGACCAAGGGTTGTTGAGCAGTTTCCTTTGGCGTTACAGGTTTCAAAAGGCGGGCTTCGGTCGCTATTTTCATCATAGGAACGGCTTAGTATATCGTTCATTAACGATTGACCTAACTTAGCTGCCTTTACTTGGCGAAATGGCTCAGCGGTTTGTTCAGCTTGCGGCACAATAAGCGACAGCACTATTGTTAAGCTGATGGTGAACACAACAATACCAATCACTAGCTCTAATAAAGTAAAGCCTTCACTGCGTTTTCTGAAGTTAGGCAACATTGCGCTAGCACGCATAAATGGCCCCTTCACTTTGCAGACACATGGCAAAGGTACTTATTTGAATTTTGCAGTTAGTTGAGCAGGCAATATTGCTTGGTCTGCCGAATCCATCAAACTGGATTTGAGAAAAACTATCGCCATTTTCGTCTGCAGTTTGAAAAGTGAAATCAGTATTAGAAGCATTGATAACTTGGTCGTCATCAAAAGCAGTGGATAGAACGTTTGCGCAGTCATGCCCGGCGGGGGGAGCAATAAATGTACTGGTTATTTTCACGCAGCTGGTGTCTTGTACATTTTGCATGGCGCGAAGCTGCATATTGCGCACCAGCTGAAGGGTTCTGTCGCGAAGCGCTATCGCTTCTTCGGTGTCGCTACCAAGAAAGCGGGGTGCGGCGGTCACCGCCAGCACCCCAATAACCAATATGGTTATAATAAGTTCTACTAATGTAAAACCGTTTTTCTTCACATTACTGGACGCAAGTGTTGACTGTGATTTCAGGACGTTCGCCTGCGGCTGTCGGGTTTGTGTACTCTACAGTACATGCAGAGCCTGTAGCTGTAGGGGCTGTATCTGAGTATGTTCCGAATCCAGTATAGTAGATTAAAGCGAAACCTGTACTAACAGCCGAAACAGCATACTCATCAGGAAGATCAAGTAGTGCAGTGATATTTCCAGCAGTCTGACCCGCTGGGTATCCAAAGACTAAAGTCACGTCAGCATCACCTACGTCAACGTCTTGAGACGCATCACTAGTACCTGCAGCATCTGCAATCAGTGCCTTGCCATAAACAACAGAAGAAGCAGACTCCAGTGAACCAGCAATACCTTGCAATACAGAGTCACGTGCATCGTCTTGAAGGTTCAAAAACTTAGGTGCTGCGGTTACCGCTAGAATACCCAGCAATACAATAACAATGATTAACTCGATTAGGGTGAAACCCTTTTGTGTTGATACTTTTTGCATAATCAAACTTCCTGAGTATTAATTAAAAAACAGTAACCTGGCCAGTGGCTGGGTTGTAGGTGAAACCGTCAAATGTGGTACCGTCAGGCGTGCCGTCTGCTGGTGCTGAATTATTAGGTAAACCCATAGACTCAACTAAATAGTAAACACAAAGCGTGTTTGCACCAGAGTCATCTGAACGTACCGCATATCTGAAGTCAGCAACAACCGTATCGTTTGTCGATGTGGTGTTGGTAGGCGCCGACTGTAGAATTAGGTCAAATGTGTTTTTGCACTCGGTATTGTTAACCGTAGAAATAAGTGTATTACCAGTGGAACTGCCGGTAGGGTAGCCAATAGTGCCGTCAACACCAACTGGTGTCTGGTCGTAAGTAACCACTGTGCCATTGCCATTACCATTGTTGCCACTTGGGCGACCTTCTACTTCCCACTGGGCACGCACAAGACCAACAGCGGCAGCAAAGCCACCTGCTACACCTTCTACACTGGCTTCTCGTGCTTCATCGGTAACATCGATAAAGCGCGGCAGCGCAGTAGCCGCAAGCAAGCCCAAAATAATTACAACAATGATAAGCTCTATAAGCGTAAAGCCTTGCTGTCTCGTGTTCATACCTTCTCCTAGATTACAAAGTAAGCGCATAACTCCGACGCTTAATTAACTTTTTCTTTCTCTTACCACACCGCTACCCGCGTGGTAGTCAAACCAAACCTTGTTTTGGATAGAAAATGCACATTGCAAATATCCATTTACATATTTATCGCTTACCGATACATCAGACGACATATCAAATTCTCTCAATGTCGCTAACGTGAACAGGTATTCACAGGCATTGCCTTGGTTAGCTTCAAGTCCTTCAGGCCAACCTTTTGCATTTACAAATACTTCTGCTGCGACTTCTTTTTGCTGCTTTACGCTACCGCTGGCATCAAAGTCAGTTTCGTAAATCAAAACCTTCGACTGCTTGGTCTTTATCCATTGCGCTCTAGCCAACATAACAACCCGTTGAAACTGAGCCACAGCGTTTTCTTTGTTAACTTTTTCTGCTTCTTCTATGATTGGCGTAGCGTGATACACGTAAGATGCAGCCACAACAGCGAGCACCAGCCCAATCACAATAAAGTTAAACAACCCTGCTTTAGTGCTAGCCACGTTTTACCCCACCTGAACAGGTAGAACACTTACCCGCCTTTTACCGCCGACATCATGTTCCACATTGGCGTAAATATGCCAAGCGCCAGTATCAATACCATTACCGCGACAAAACCTATCAAAATAGGCTCAATTTTGGCTGTTAAGCTTTTTAGGTCAAAGTCCACTTCACGTTCGTAATAATCGGCGCTTTCTTCTAAAAGCGGTTCAAGTCGACCTGTTTCCTCTCCTACAGCAATCATCTGCAATACAAGTGTAGAAAACAGTTCGCTATTTTTCGAAACTCTCAGCAAACTTTCGCCCTTTTCTATGCCCTGACGCATTTCTTTAATGCGCATCTGCATGTGGGCGTTATCTACGGCATCTGCGGTTAACGATAACCCTGCGGTTAACGGCACACCTGCGCGCAAGATCATAGAAAAACTTCGGCTATATCTTGAAAGTAATGATCGCTCAATAATGCTCCCCACGACAGGCAACTTTAGTTTAAATTTGTCCCATTTAAGTCGTCCATTAGTCGAATTAACGTATTGTTTAGCCGAAAAAATTATTCCAATTAGTACGATTAAGATTAACCACCAATAGTTAACAAAGAAATTTGACGTGCCTATTAGCACGCGAGTCATGATGGGTAGTTCTGTGTCGAAACGCTCAAACATTTGAGTAAAAACAGGCACAACGAAAAGGTTTAAAATAAACATTGCAATAGCAAGCGCTATAAGTACAAACGTGGGATATCGCAATGCCGATTTAATGCGCTTTCGCGTTTCTTGTTCCCGTTCGAAATAAAGCGCCAGTTGCAAGAAAACATCGTCTAATTTACCGGTATTCTCTCCCACAACAACGACTGAGATAGTCAGGCGGGTAAAGATTTTTTCGTATTTGGTCATGGCGGAAGACAGGCTTCTACCCTGCTCAAGCTGGTCAGCGATATCTTTTAAAATTTCTTGAAAGCGCTTGTGTGAAGCATTCTCGCTTAACCCTTTAATTGCGCGAATAATAGGAATACCGGCTTTTAACAACGAGTACATTTGGCGAGAAAAGATGATCATTTCATCCAGTCCCACTTTAGGCTCAAAGAGACTCCCTATGGCAAAGCCATCATTAGCTTTCTCGCCACTTCTCGTTTTAGTCTCTTGTATGGAAATCGGCACGATGTTTTTAGACAGCAGTGCCTGCGCAGCGGCTTGTGCTGACGCTGCCTCAATAACCCCTTTTTGAGGGCCGCCTTGAGTCGATTTACCTGCATAAGTAAACTGAGGCATTAGTGATTCACAACCTCAGGAACAAACTCCGCCACCTTGAATACTTCATCTAATGAAGTTTTCCCTTCGGCAGCATAATCCAAGGCCATGTGGGAAAGAGGAACAAAGTCTTTGTTTGCCTTTGTGGCATCGACAAACCCCTGAGTATTGTCATCTCGTAGCGCTTCCATCATGTCTTCATTCATCTCTAAAAACTCAAACACGCCAATACGCCCTTTGTAACCAGTATGGTTACAGCTATTGCACCCTCGTCCTTTATAAAATGCGGCGTTTGCTAGCTCTGGCTTTAAAAAACCTACCCATGCTTGCTCTTGCGCACTCGGTGGTCGCTCTTCTTTGCAGTTTTCACACACACGACGTACCAAACGCTGCGCTAAAACGCCACGTAGTGAGGTGGCAACTAGGTAGGGCGCCGCGCCCATATCGATAAGACGTATGGCACTGGTGACCGAGTCGTTTGTGTGAAGTGTACTTAATACCAAATGACCGGTTAGTGCGCCCCTGAGTCCTATTTCTACGGTTTCTTGGTCGCGCATCTCCCCCACCATGATAATGTCTGGGTCTTGACGTAACGTAGTACGCAAAATAGCAGCGAAGTCGAGACCAATTTTTGAGTTAACTTGCACCTGATTGATACGAGGTAAACGATATTCAATGGGGTCTTCTGCAGTAATGATTTTCAAATCTGGCTTGTTGAGTTCGCTTAATGCGCCATACAAGGTAGTGGTTTTACCTGACCCCGTAGGCCCGGTTACCAATATCATACCGTGGGGTCGGTTTATGGCGGCGCGAAATTTTTCAGCCATCGCATTAGGCATACCGGTTTGTTCTAACGTCAAAAGGCCGGCCGATTGGTCCAACAAACGCATAACCACCGCTTCACCGTTAGCAACAGGCATAGTAGACACACGCACATCAAGGGTGTGGCCTTTCACTTTTATATTAAAACGCCCATCTTGGGGAATGCGCTTTTCTGATATGTCCAAGCCTGACATAAGCTTTAGCCTGAGCACTAGTGCCGAGGCAATTTTTACCTGGTTTAGCGTGTTTTCTTGCAATACACCGTCTACACGCTGCCTGATGCGCAAAATATTTTCATCTGGCTCAATATGAATGTCAGATGCTCGCACCTGTACTGCATCTTCAAAAATAGAGTGGAGTAGCTTTACTACTGTGGCATCTGAAGTGGTATCGTCGAGAGCAGACAATTCAAAGTCAGTTTCATCGGCGTATTCTTCACCTAGTTTTTCTGCAAATGACGCTATATCTTGGGTGCGACGATAAACCGAATCAAACGCTTCTAACATTTGATTTTCTTGAACTATTGCCAGCTCAATATTACGGGGCGCCACTAGGGGCCCTAACTGATCAAGACCACCTAAGTCAGTGGGGTCACTCATTCCAATTAGCACTTCATCGTCATCAGCTTCAAGTACTAGCGCGCGATAACGCCTTGCATAAGTTTCTGGAATAAGTTGCGCTTGTTCAGGGTCAATTCGGCGCTGGGTAATATCTAAAAAAGGAATATTGAGCTGCTGAGCAAGAAAGCGAAGGAGTTGAGGCTCGCTGATATAACCTAGATCGATAAGCGTATCACCGAGTTTGCGCCCAGATGAACGCTGTGCTGATAGCGCATTATCAAGCTGTTCACTGCTGATAATGTTTTCATGAACTAATAAATCGCCGAGGCGCATCTTTAATCGAGGACGCATTAAGGTTGCTCCTGTAAATCGGTTAGGCGGGCACTGGCATATTGCAATGACGTTGAAGAAAGCCCGCCTATTGCAAGGGCTCTTGAATATGAAGAAATGGCCAAGCGCTTGTCTTCCAATGCATCATAGTTGACCCCGAGTGCCAGCCACCATTTAGCGTTATTTGGTTGTAGTGAGGTCATGGCACTGAACGCCGAGATAGCTTGCTCTGGTTTGTTTATCGTTTGTGCAGAGGTCCCCTTTAGTATCAGATAATCGACACGTTTCTCAGCCAGTGCTTTTGCATCTAAGCTATCAGGCATCAGGTTCAGTACTTCTTCAAAACGGCTTTCTTGCACTAAAATTTTGGCCATTAGTTCACGCCACACTAAAGACTCTGGGGACAGCATGACCCCTTCGGATAGCACTTGTAGTGCCTGTAAATTGTTGTTCTGCCCAAAATAAAGCCCCGCGAGTTGTTTGCGAGCCTCGATGTTTTGTGGGTAAGTAGACAACGCAAGAGTGAAGTTCTTTTGTGCGCCTTCGAGCATGCCAAAGTTGTAGGCTTTCAGTCCAGCTTCCAGATGAGCACTACTTTGCTGCTGAGGTGATTTAGGCGCGACTTCCACCGCGGGCTTACGTGAAATTATGCTACTCGATGACGCCTCTTTTATTCCGTCACTTGTTTTACTGGTAGTTTGCTGCTGTTTCTTACTCTGCATTGAAACCGGCGAAGCCTCTTCTACAGTACGAGCCCGCTCGCTTTCAATGGTTTGCGCTTGCAGCGTTTTGACCTTAGAGGCTGAGTTTGAAACTGCGCTTTCAACAGCCTGTGATTCTGTATTTTGACGTGAATTTGACGTATTGTTCTCTTGTGTTTGTTGACGATACTCAGCCTCATCATCAGCTGCCGTTTCATCAACGCTATTAAAGACTAATTCGGCCACATCAGAGGGCACTTCTTGATTGGCCATATCTTGCTCTGATAATGGTGTAGACTGCATCCCCTCAAGCAGAACCGAGTCGCCATTTTCACTTTGTACTCCGGCTCTTTCATTGGCTGATTGAACTAATGAAGTAGGCTCTTTTGATAAGTTCGTTTCGGTGCTTGGTGTATCATTTTGTACAACGACTTTTGCTCTATCGGCTACCACCAATTCACTGCTGTCATAGCTATCTACAAGTGCACTAAACAAAAACCATCCAATAAGCCCTAGTGCGATTAAACCAATCAGCATTTTAGGCCACAGTGGGCGACTTACTACTTGAACCGTAGGCGGCAACCCGAAGTCTTCACTTTGATTTCTTTCATCAAGCGATTTTAGCGTGTCATTTAAAATGCTCATAAACCTGGCGATCCGTAAAAATGAAGCACGCTCGCTACAGCAAGCACCGCGATAGATAAAATAACGACACTTTGTCTGGGTACCAATCGACGCTTACAGTCATCGGTATCAAACACCGCATTTACTGTATGTTGCCAATTTGCTGATTCCTTACCCTGACCGTAAGCACGAAGCAAAATTTTGTGGCAAACGATGTTGACTAACCGCGGAGTTCCACGGGTTACTAGTGCAATAAATGCACGTAAACCTTTTGAGATTAACTGCTCGCTGCCCCCGGCAGTAGTTAGTCTGTGCCCTATGTAATAGTCCACTTCTGCCGAGGTCATAGTGCGTAGCGTATACGAAAAACTAATACGCTGACGGATTTGTCTAACTTTTGGATTTGATAAGTTAGCGTCTAATTCGGGCTGCCCGAACAGGACAATTTGAAGTAGCTTGCTTTTTTCTGTTTCTAAGTTGCTAAACAAGCGCAGCATTTCAAGCGCATCCCAGCTTAGCGACTGCGCTTCATCGATGATCAGTACCGCTTGGCGCCCTTCCTTTTTCAGCGTTAGAAGCTTATTTTCGATAGCACTGTGCAACCCCTGCTGCGGCACGGTGTCTTTACCGGTATCGATACCTAACTCATTGGCAAATGCTATACGCAACTCGTCGGGCGTCAGGTATGGGTTTGGCAGATAACAGGCGACAAACTTATCGGAAAGATGGTTTATCAGTTTGCGGCACAAAAGGGTTTTGCCTGTACCCACCTCGCCTGTAACTTTGATAAAGCCTTCAGACATACTTAGCGCAGACAATATCACTTTTAACGCTTCGTTATGTGGCGCTAGCGCACAAAAGAAATCCGTATTCGGCGTAAGCGAAAACGGCATTTCTGTGAAGTGATAAAAGCCTTGGTACATAATTAGTTTCTATACCATTGGTCAAGTAGAGACTGAGTGCGAAGGCGTTGCTTTTCCCACGTATCAGGCTGCACCACAGAAGGGCGAATAAGGATGACTAGTTCGCGCTTGCTCTGGGTTTTCGCTTTGTTCTTAAACGCATTACCGATAATAGGTATATCGCCTAATAACGGAGTTTTGGATTCTTGTTCGCTGGTAACCGTTTCCATTAAACCGCCTATCACCACAATTTCACCGTCGCGGGCACGGATCACGGTGTCAGACTCACGAATATTACTTTTTGCAAGCGGTAACAATATTTGTTGATCACCTACTTGAATAACCTTTGTCTGTTCCGCCGTTTCGGTTACAGACGGGTGAACATGCAGTATCACAGAACCACTTTTGTCTATTTGAGGTGTTACGTCCAAAGCAATGCCAGAGAAGAAGGGGGTTAGTTCGATATCGTTTTCGTTTTCAGTCTGGGTAGCACTCTGATCTTCACTGGTCGACACATCAGTAACGAAGTACTCATCTTGCCCTACTTTAATAACCGCCTTCTGGTTGTTAGTAACCGTTACGCGCGGGTTACTAAGCATTTGTACGTCACCCTGTGTTTGAAGCATATTAATAACGCCATCAAAGTCGCCTCGGGATATGCGCAACGTTGATACCCCCCCGATATCGGTAGAGATCGTATTGCCAATTGCATTTACTGCATTAATAGCCGGGTCTATACCAGCTGCGGTGTTTGCGGCAAAATTAGAAGCAAGTGCGCCGCCACTAAGGCCGAAATTAACGCTACCCGTTAAACCACTTGCTATTCGGTCCCATCTTACGCCTTGTTGATAACCGTCATTGAGCGTGACTTCAATAATGCGAGCTTCTAGAACTACCTGGCGTTGCAGGCTTTCTTGGCTTTGATTTAGAAAATCTTTCACCACGGCAATTTCGCTTGGTAGCGCGCGAACCGTTACCAAGCCCGCTTGCGGCGAGACCACAACCTGACGGCCTTCTGTGGGCGATACTAGTACCTTCAAAGCCTCTTTTAAGTCACTCCAAAAATCGTTTTCACTGGTGGTTTGAATGTTTGAGCCATTAAGCTGTTGGATATTGTTGCCGCCAAGACCACCTTGACCACCAAAACCGCCTTGACCACCCAGAGCGTTACCGCTGATGTTATTGTTGCCGTTAATACCGCCGTTGTTACCGCCGTTATTTTGGTCCTGCTCGCTAACACCGCCCGCAATTACGCTCACGTTCGATACACCAAAACGCTTGATCATTAGGAAGTTAACCGGGATAGATTCTGTCTTTAACTGCGACGGCATCACCTGGATGACTTTGCCTTCTAAAAATACATCCAGCGGATACATTCTAGAAATAATCGTAAGCACATCATCAAGGGCTACGTCTTTAAGCGTTAGGCTGATTTGACCTGACACCGCTGGATGCACAGCCACGCTATATGGCGTATCTTCCACTAGCGCATCGAAGAAAGGGCGAACATCCACATTATTGGCCGATACGGCAAACATTTTCTGAGACGTAGGGGCTGGTAGCGACTGATAGCGAGCCACTTCTGACAATAGTTCTTGGTTTAACTGCAGCGGAGGCGCAGGTTTGGTAGCCGGTATATTTTTCGAGCGATTTAACTCATCACGGATATGCGGCTTAACTTCCTCGCCCACACCATAGGTTTGACAACCAGCAATAACAAGCGCCGCAGCTAGGACAAGTGCGCTAGAAATAACGCTATTTTTTAATTTCATATGCATACATTCTTAGTATTTTTTGCTGACGACCGTCAGTGATAACCACGTGTTTAGGGTTTATTTTGGACACTATGAACTCGTTGAGCGTGTCACCCTCTCGATAAGATTTGCCAGAGATAATCGCGCTATACCCTGAACTGCGTTTAAAAATTGACTGCAGTGCCAATTCACCATCTAAAAGGCCGCTTTCCTTTACACTCGCCCCCTTGAACAAGGCAGGTTTAGTTGGGTCTACGGCAGCTATTGTAGGCTGGAAAACACTACCTAATACCAACAAACTAAATACAAAGTATTTCATTATCTTCACCTAGACTCCTAAAGCGAAATAAAGGTAGCGTTATTGCTTACTGTCGCTAACCCAAGCGTCAGTGATGCGTTGGGGTATTCACCGACGTTATAAGCGAAGTCAGTCACTATGACTTTCTCGGGTGCTGCTTGCAGACGCGCTAGGTAACTGCGTAAATCAAAGTAACCTCCCTCAATCACTAGGCGCATATTGTGACGATAAAAAGCTGTACTTTGGGAATCACCTTCGCCAAAACGAATGGTTTGAGTAGGTTCAACGTTAAAATTAACCAAACTCACATTATTTTCTTCGTTTAACAACGTCATCAGTAGCTCAGGCATTCTGTCAGCCGCCACAAAACCTTCGTTCAATGAAAGTAGCGCCTCATCAACGCTCAGTAGCGCTTGTCTCGCGCTATCTAATTCTTGCTGCATACGTTGTGTGTAATCGACAGACAGTGCTTTTTGAATAGCATCACGTTGAATGACTAGCGCCTTATATTCACTTTCTTTTCGAGTAGCTGTTTTGTCAGCGGCAGACATGTCTTCCAGCGCTGGTGATATGCCGAACCAAAAGAACAAATAAACGATAAGGCCAAAGCTCACCCACAAAATTAGCTGCTTTTCTCTGTTTTCAAGCGCAGAAAACTTATCAGAGAGCTGTTGATACTGACTCATCAGCGTCTCCCTCAAAATCGGTGGATATTAAAAATTGCTTCACATTTTCAGCACCATCTACTTCGTCGAACTTCACTGACGAAAATGACTTCCCTTGGAAGAAAGGAGACTGCTGTAAATTCTTTAGCCAAACAGGAATAGACGAGGGTGCGATTGTTTGTCCTGACAGGCGAATTTTTTGGGTGTCTATATTTATGCTGGTAAGCCATAGATTCTGGTTGTGATAGTCCGCAAGGTCATCCATCACTTCACCATACTTAGTTGCATCAAAAGACAGCTCTCCGCTTTTTAAATAAGCAAGCAGTTGCTTTCTGTTTTGAATCTTGGCATTCACTTGCTCAAGTTGCTGTTGTAGCGCTTTGGTATCTCGCTTTTTCTCTAGGGCATCATTGAGTGTTTTAATCTCGTCGTTGATTTGGCGTGTCGATGCTGACATCTGTTCTATTTCTTCTTGCTTTGCGTTTAGCAACACGTTAAAGGCCATAGCAGCAATTAGCATTAGTGCAAATGCTACGCCGTTTACCCAAACTACCTTTGATAAGGGTAAGCGCTCTTTTTGAGGTTTAAGCGAAGGGTGGTAAAGGTTTATTGTGCGCTTCACTGTTCATCCCTCGCTGCGACAAGCGCGCTAGCTAAAGCAAAATGACAAGCGGGTTCAACAACATCAGCTAACTCAAGCACCGGAATAAATTTTTTCATAGCCGCAGGCTGAAATGGCTTCAAGCGCTCTATTACAGGCTCGCAATCAAACTGTGTTCTGAACAAGATTTCTTTTAGCGGTGGCTGTTTTAGCTGTGACTCATAAAAATCCATCGATCGCTGTATTTCTAATCCAAGCATGTCGCTCAACTGAACGAGGTCTTCTTGGCCGGCGGATTTCTTAACAAAGCCCCTTAAACGTCGCGATAGCCAAATAGCACGCGAACGAACAATCATCAAAAATGGTTCGCTATCAGGCTCTTGAATAATAAGCAAACGCGCATAATCATCATCAGGCACCATTTCTGTCGCCAGCACCTCTTTGGCGTGGATATGAGTGAGTTTTACCTCTTTCTTTTTAGATAATCTTTGTACAAGCGCAGAAAGCGAGGATTTATCGGCAGCGAACACATCGATTTTTTTACCGCCGGATCGAGTTTGGACCGGATAGTCGATGTAGTCCAAAACAATATTGCTAGAGTCAAAAGGAACTAACTCGCCAAGAGTCCAAGGTAGCGCCGTTGTAATGTCTTCTTCAGGTAACTCGGGTTTATCGACCTGTACCATATGGTACATTTCTTGTGGAAGTACGACAGATACTCGGCACGTTTCCTTATCGAAATCACGCAATGCATCACTTAATTGTGTCTCAAGTGGTTTTCGATTATCGAAAGGAACGGACGCAACTGAGCTAAGCACATGATCAGTACCCCCAAAATTAATCGCGGTAACATGTAACTCAGTCGCACTCACAGACACACCTACGGTGAGCTTTGCACTGTTCTTTTTCGAAGAGAATAAGCTAGATAGCATATGCCTACTTAATTCGTTAGTGTCGAGTATTATCTTATTTTCAACAATACCTTAAGGTGTCAATTTGTGACATGGCGCTAACTCAAAAGTAGACTAATTATCTAAATAAACCAAATACCTATATAGCAGAACATTTATATTAATATGTATAGATATGAAGACCTTATTAGTCTTCTAAGGCGGTTACCGACCCGCTTGCTGGGTAATAGTCAAAGTAGGTACCTTTACTCAAGCTAAAGCGACACCAGTAGTTATCTTCATTTGCTTCAAGCTCGGCGTAGTATCTTGCATGTACTTTAAACCCATCTACACGGAGTGGAGATGCCACTACTGATGACCAAATTTTCTCACATCCAGCATCCGACATATTAGCTGTTGGCCATCCATTGTGATTCATACGAACTGGCGTTCGGTTTATTTCACTACCCGCGTCATCATAGTGAATGAGCATTATCATAGTAGTGGGCTGACGCACTCGCCATTGCCAATGTGAAGAAACCACATGCCGTTTAAAAGTATCTAAACGCTCAGCAAAGGCTTCTGTAGTCGTATCTGCTTCACCAATGTGAAAATAGTTAATTGCTACCCCCAGTGTTACCGCGAAAATAACAGCAATGGACGCTTTTATAACGTTTTTCGTGGTATCGGAGTCTTTTTTATTTTTATTCATTTTTGGATTCTCAGCTTATCACCGAGGTAACAAACCTTGTTTACCCTCGGTGTTCATCACGATATGCAAGACATAAATCGGCTATCGCAAGCGAAAAACGACCTCGCTATGTCGATAGTTTATCGGCATTTTGAATAAAATATGAAGTAATACTAGTTCGCATAGATAATTAAACGAACCCTCAAGCCTAGCTCATTTAAAAGTATCAATGATTAGCGTTAATGGCTTTTTGCAGAATAGTGATACCCCAGAAATCACTGTCTTTTTGCTTCAGCTGCCACCCATTTTTTATGAGCGCTTTTCGCGTATAGAAGTTAGTCATACCATGTCCAAACAGAACCACTTTAGGATGTTTTTCGCTGAGTTTATCGATATGCAGGGAAAGCTTTTCAACTCGCTTTTTAGCAAATTTAAAACTCTCAAAGCGTCCTTTAGTTCCCATAAACCAGAGGGCGCGGCTTAGCAAAACCCAATGCCAACTGCGTAAGATGAAAGGCAGCTTGTAATAAGGTATATCCATTTCTCTCAGTTCCGGTAACTCTTCATCAATTGAAGTTACGCCATACTGAGCAGCTGTTAACTTTGCTCTTAAAAGTGGGCTGACGGCGATATAGCTACCGGTTATATCTATTTTTTGCTTGGGTTGACTGGCTGGGTCTAGGGAAGATTTATTGTAGTTCCGCACCCAGCTTGCATATTCGGCGGCATTCACTTTCTCATTGTGGGCTGAAAGTGGCTTTCCGTGGCGTATGAAAACTACTTCTTTCATCGCGCTTCCTTTCATGACATCCGTATTCATACTAAGTCCATTTAATTAAATCTAACTATTTCGCAAGCGTAATGGGCTATGTGAATCGTTATTTACTTCATATAGCGGGAATATACAAAAACATAGGGCGTTAGTTTAAACGCAACGCCCTTTGCACATACTGAAACGAGTTAGCAAAGTTACGCACTCGCCAATACTGGGTCAATAGTTTGCTGCTCGCCGTGAAGGGAGTGCGCTTTTTGTTCGATGTATTGCGATAGCACCTCTTGTTGCGCTTTGTTTAAACGCAACCCATGCTTAGTTCTGCGCCAAATAACATCTTCCAGCGTACATGCCCATTCACTCTCGATTAGATAATCTACTTCTGCGCAATACATACCTGCGCCAAAGTCTTCTCCCATCTCAGCAATTGACGATTTTCCTTTTAAAAATTTGTAGCTTAAAAGGCCATATTGACGCGCATAGCGTTGAGCGATGTTTTTGTTCAACCACTGAAACTCACCAATTAACTTATCTACAAGCTCGTCTTGGCTTTCGAATGCACCACCTGGTAAAGGCACATCTTTAGTCCATGCTTTCTTAGCTTTAGGGAAACATGTAGTCAGTCTGTCTACCGCATGCTCAGCTAATTTTCTGTAGGTCGTTATTTTCCCTCCAAAAATATTGAGCAGCACAGGCTTGCCTGTTTCACCTTTCAGCTCAACTTTATAGTCTCGCGTTAACTCCTGAGCAGAAGCATTCTTTTCTTCCAACAAAGGTCTAACGCCACTGTAAGAATGAACGATATCGCTTCGGGTAATTTTTGATTTAAAATATGTGTTTACTACATCTATTAGATATTCGGTCTCTTCATCCGAGATAGCAGCATCTGATGGATTACCTTTAAAGTCTTCATCAGTAGTGCCTACCAGCGAGAAATCACCTTCATATGGGATAACGAAAACAATGCGCCCGTCTTTGTTTTGCAGTATGTAGGCTTCATCAGTATCGTAAAGTTTAGGAACAATAAAGTGACTTCCTTTCACCATACGCATTGCATTTGGGTTGTTAACATTTACTAAACGATCTAAGAAGGATACCGCCCACGGGCCTGCAGCATTGACAATAGACTTCGCTTTTACTGTAAACGTTTTCCCTTTTGCCGTTTTAAGCTCAACACTCCACAGATCATCTTGCTTTTCAGCTTTAACGCATTCAGTGCGGGTGTAAATTTGTGCGCCTTGATCTTGTGCGGCCAGTGCGTTCAATACTACTAAGCGTGCATCATCCACCCACCCATCAGAGTACTCAAAGCAGGTTGTAATATCGTTAACCAACGGACTTTCGCTTGTTGTCGACAGCTTCCGTGAGCGAGGTAGCATGTTGCGTTTCGCCAATGAATCGTAAAGGAACAATCCAATTCGAATCATCCAGGCTGGGCGCAAATGCTTTTGATGCGGCAAGCGAAACCTCAAGGGCCACATGATATGAGGGGCTTTTTGAAGGAGTACTTCCCGTTCCGCCAATGCTTCTTTTACTAAACGGAACTCGTAATGTTCTAGATATCTAAGGCCGCCATGAATAAGCTTACTGCTTGATGAAGATGTAGCGCCAGCAAGGTCACCTTTTTCACATAATGCTACTGAAAGCCCACGCCCTGCAGCGTCTAGCGCTACGCCAACACCGTTAACGCCGCCGCCAACAACTAAAACGTCGACTGTTTTTTCAGATTCATTGCTGTGACTCATAGTTCGCCCCTGCTCGTATTCACATTTGCTTTATCTAATTGTTGGCTATTTGACAACCAAAAAGAAAACATGTCAACACAAAACGAACATTATCGAACATTAAGGAAAGTTAAAGAAACCCAATTATGTGTTAATTTGTTGGTAAATAACGCAGAGAAAGAATGAAGGGCTCAGCAAATCTACATGCATTGACTCGCATATTTGAGAATATAAATAGCCAAGCGAATCAACACAAAATCATGTGCAAGGAATAATCAGCGATGAAGCAACGCGCAATATCATCGACAAGATAAGGCTAGTCCATAATTATGACAGACCTGTGATTGTGACAATAAACGAGTAAGACTACTGATAGCTATGCTTTTACAAATGTAATGTTATTTTCTTTTATAATTTTTACTATGCTTGGCGGTGGTGTCTTATCACAAACCAAGCAATCTACTTGTGAAATATGGCCCTGTTCAACCATAGCGCGACGCTCGAATTTGCTATAGTCGGCCGCAAGAATAACGTGCTGGGTATGTTCTAAAATAGCTTGTGAGACTTTCACTTCCCTAAAGTCGAAGTCAAGCAATGCACCGTCTGAGCTTATACCGCTTATACCGATAATGCCGTAATCCATTCGAAACTGACTAATGAAATCACAGGTTGCTTCGCCAATAATTCCGCCGTCGCGATAGCGTACTTCACCAGCGGCGATAATCACCGAGAAGTCTTCTTTAGCAGATAAGATTGTCGCAACATGGATGTTGTTTGTTACTACGTGGAGATTTTTGTGGTTGAGCAGTTTGGTGGCAATAAGCTCGGTCGTGGTACCAATATTAATAAACAAAGACGCACCATCAGGGATCATGGCTGCCACAGCCTCTGCAATTTTCTCTTTTACTTCACTGTTTTGCGTTTTACGTTCTTGGTAAGGCGTGTTTTCCCAACTTCTATTTAAGCCAGCCCCACCGTGGTAGCGACTGACTACACCGTTTTCAGCCAGTTGATTTAAATCTCTTCTAATGGTCTGTGGCGTCACTTCACAAGCACTAACCAAATCATCAATAGACATAAAACCATGTTGCTTAATTAGCCCAACAATTTTTTCGTGCCTTTGCGTTTGGTTCATCACACATCCTCAGAAGTAAAATCGACAATAATTATACGTGCTTAAAAACAAACTTCACGCGATAAAACGAAAATCAAATGTTCGTTTTCGAAAATATAGCATTGTTAAACATCTGTAAATGATGCAAACTCTATGAAAAATCATCTTCAGGAGTGACCTTATGGGACAACATATTCTTGCCATTGACCAAGGCACAACAAGCTCTCGCAGCATTATTTTTTCTCCGAAAGGCAGTATAGAAGCTATTGCTCAACAAGAGTTTTCGCAAAAATACCCTAAGGATGGTTGGGTAGAACATGACCCTGAGGAAATTTGGGAAAGCGTTGTCGCTACCCTGAAGGAAGTGTTTAACAAATGTAGTGTCGCGCCATCAGACATCGCCGCCATTGGTATCACAAATCAGCGCGAAACCACGCTAGTTTGGGACAAGCAATCCGGAAAGCCCATCTACCCCGCTATTGTGTGGCAAGACAGACGCACAGCGCAATATTGCCGAGATTTTAGCGAAGACGAAGAATTTGTTTCGTACATAACTGAGACAACAGGACTTTTACTCGACCCTTACTTTTCAGCGACCAAAGTCGCATGGATACTAGATAACGTCGAAGGCGCACGAGAGAAGGCTGAAAATGGCGAGCTTCTATTTGGTACTGTGGATGCGTATTTGATTTGGCGCTTAACGGGCGGTGAATCACATAAAACTGATGCCACCAATGCGTCTCGAACCATGTTGTTTGATATTCATAACCAGTGTTGGGATGAAAAGCTACTCGATAAATTTAAAATTCCAGCTTCAATGCTGCCGGAAGTTATGGACTGTGCAGCAGATTTCGGAGTTATTAAAGAAGACATCATCGGAAAAGCGATTCCTATTCAGGGTGTAGCTGGTGATCAACAAGCCGCCTTGGTTGGTCAGGCTTGCTTCGAAAAAGGCATGGCGAAGAGTACATATGGCACGGGTTGCTTCATGATCCTTAATACAGGCGACGCCCCGCTTCAATCGAAAAACCGATTACTGACAACAGTGGGTTACCGCCTCGAAGGGAAAACTACCTATGCACTTGAAGGTAGTATTTTCATGGCTGGCGCCACCGTTCAGTGGCTACGGGATGGCTTAAAGCTTATTGATGATGCTGCAGAATCAGAAGCTTTAGCGCAGCGCGCTAGACAAGATAACGGTGTGTTTTTAGTTCCCGCATTTACCGGGTTAGGCGCGCCTTATTGGGATCCTGATGCTCGTGGCGCCATTTTAGGGCTAACCCGTGATACAGGGATAAGCGAGATCGTTGCAGCAGGCCTGCAATCGGTTTGTTATCAAACCAAAGACCTTCAAAAAGCGATGGAAAGCGACGGCGCTCGCCCTACAAATATACGTGTAGACGGTGGCATGTCACGCAACGACTGGGTCATGGGCTTTCTGTCGGATATTTTAGGGGCTGAAGTAGAACGTCCTGAAATTACAGAGACTACTGCGCTAGGTGCAGCTTTCCTAGCAGGATTACAGGCTGGTGTCTTTAATTCAATTGACGATTTAACCCACTGCTGGAAGAGTGATAGCGTTTTCACTCCAAGACTGTCGAAGTCGGAGCGCGATCAGGCCTATGAAGGTTGGAAAGCAGCCGTAGAACGTATCCGCTGCAGTTAATGACGCTTAAATTCCCCTTATTTTTCCTATTGTTAATAAAGTGCGGTTATATACCGCACTTTTTTTATACAAAAAAATTTTTTATAACATTGTAATTACATTGTCATTTTGTGCTAGTATTGAACTTAAGGTAAACGTTTACCTTTTACCTTAAAACGTAAACGCTATATTTTTCAAAAAGTTACAAATAATAATCGAGAAAATATAACGTTAAATGTGTAAAAGTAATGTTAATAAGCTTAATCCACAGATACCAAAAACGTAATTTAAGTGCAAAGTACGTTAGAACGTAGCCTACTCACGGAGAAAACACAGTGACACATAAAATTAACACATCACAGTTAGGCCCGATTGCGAAACGCTCACTTTTGGGTGTCGCTATCGCCTCTGCCCTACACGCACCGGTAGCATTTTCTCAAGATGCTGACACTCAAAGTGTAAACGATGCACCTGTTGAAGTTATTGAGGTTCGCGGTATTGTCAGCAGCCTGAAACGCGCAATGGCTGATAAGAAAGAAAACCTCGCTGTTTCAGACGGTATTGCAGCAGAAGATTTGGGTAAGTTCCCAGATTTAAACGTAGCTGAATCACTTCAGCGTATCACTGGTGTTTCTATCGACCGTAACGGAGGCGAAGGCCAGCAGGTAACAGTACGTGGTTTTGGTCCTCAATTTAACACGGTACTTGTTAACGGTCGCCAACTAGCTTCAGATGATGCTGGGCGTGCATTTAACTTTGATGTACTTGCTGCAGACCAAATTACTGGCGCAAATATCTACAAGAGTGGCGTTGCAAACCTTCAATCAGGTGGTATCGGCTCTACCATCAACGTTTCTACTGCTCGCCCGTTCGACTATGACGGTTTCCAGGCGGTTGGTAGCGTGAAAGGAATGTACGAGACGCTTTCAGAAGAAACATCACCGCAAGCCTCATTCCTAGTAAGTAATACATTTGCCGACGATAAGTTTGGTTTACTTCTAGCAGTATCACACCAAGAGCGTGAAGTTCAAATTAACCGCATTCAAACAGCGGGCTGGCGACCAGGTCTGACGCTGTCGAACAGAAATGACGGTGTAATTGCTTCGAATGTATACCTTCCTCGTAACTGGGATCAGGTTGTTGACCAACAAGACAGAACACGAACAAATGCGTCGCTTGTTGCGCAGTTCGCACCTTCTGATGATGTTACCATTACGTTAGACGGCTTCGTGTCTAAGTTTGAAATTGATTCGCAAGTAACTGACTTAGCGTCATGGTTCGAACCAGACCGCGTTGGCTCTGCGACCATTTCTGAATACGGCACTGCTATTCAATTTACGCAAGAAATTGACTTACACCAAGGTAGCGGTAACCCAGCGTCTGACTTCGTTTCATCGACCCGTGGTGTACGTGATGTAACTAACAAGGGTTTTGGTTTAAATGTTGACTGGCAAGTAACAGATGCCCTTTCAGCAACATTCGACGTTTCAACATCTGAAGCTGAAAACGATATTGGCGGTAAAGGACGCTTCAACGTAGTTGGTATTATTAATAACTACGAGTTTGACGGCACTGGAAGCACACCTACAGTAATTCACGACGGTTTTGGCAACGGTCAATTGCCTGACATTAACCTTAACCGCCTTCACTACAATGACTTGGGTAACGTAGTTGCATCAGAAGATGAAGTTACGGAATATAAAGCAGACTTTACGTACCTAGCTGATTCAGACGTTTTCCGTAAGGTTGATTTTGGTATTTTGCGTTCTGAGCGCGAAAAATTCGTATTCCAAGAGTTTGCTTCACAATGTGCGTTCTGTGGTTATGGCACAGAAGCGCCAATTGATGAGCTTAATATTCGCCCGTTTACTGCAAACAACTTCTTCAGCGGTCTGATTGACACTTGGTATACATATGATGGTGATGCGTATCTAGACTACCTTGCCTCTCAAGGTGCTCCAGTAACGCCAACGTTGCAAAACAACTACTACAACATTGAAGAAGAAGTCACTGCACTTTATGCACAGTTCGAATTTGGTTATGACATTGGTGATATGCCATTAACCATGAACTTTGGTGCACGTTATGAAGAGACAAACGTGGCGGTTTCAGCGGTACAAGCATTTGTTTCGGATATCGTTCCAACTACTGACTTGACCCTGTTTTCAAACGTATTTGCTCCAGCAGAGAATATTACAGGCACTACATCGTATTCTAATCTTTTACCTAGCTTGAACGTTAAGTTAGAAGTACAGGAAGACATGATTGTGCGCTTCTCTCGCTATGACTCTTTGACGCGACCCACTATGTCTCAGATGTCTCCAGCAACGACCTTTGGGGAACCTCGTCGCCAAAACCTTCAGGCAAGCGGTGGTAACCCTAATCTGAAGCCATTTAGTGCTGAAAACTGGGATCTATCGTTTGAGTGGTACTACAGCGATGACTCTGTGTTCTCGTTTGCAGTATTTAGCAAAGAAGTTGAAGACTTCATTGTTACCCTTTCGGGCGCAGAAACTTACACTATGACTGACCGTCTTCCGGGCGACTTCCGCTGCGCGGCAGCTGACTGTGCACCAGGCGTATCGCTTGATCCACAAGACCCAGATCGCGATGTGGTAGCTGATACTGAAGAGCTTAATGGTGCAAGCGAAGTCTATACAGTAACTCGCCCGCAAAACGGTGAAACGGCTACAGTAAATGGTTATGAAGTAGCGATTACTCACGTATGGGATAACGGCTTTGGTGTAACGGCTAACGCAACTGTAGTTAACAGTGATGCGGAAGTATCTGGTGATACTAGCCAAACATTTGCATTGGAAGGGCTTGGCGATTCACAAAACCTTATCGTGTTCTACGAGCGCGATGCGTTCCAGGCACGTGTTGCGTTTAACAACCGTGAGTCGTTCCTATTTGCACTTGATAACGGTTCATCAGGCGAACCAACGACTACTGAAACCTATGGTCAGTGGGATGTTAGTGCAAGCTACGACATCAACGAACACCTCACTGTATTCGTTGAAGGTATTAACGTAACGGAAGAAGAACTTACGCAGATTGGTCGCTTCCCAGACCAAATTTACTCAATTGAAGACAATGGTGCCCGCTACTCTGTAGGTATTCGAGGCTCATTCTAAGATTTGTGTGTGTGTTTTGGCAGGGGTAAAACCCTGCCATTTATCCATAAGCCTATTGGCAAAACGAGTACGTTTATGGATAAATGTAGAAAACAGTCATAATTCCATTTAAGCAGTGTTGTTTCATGAACCATTCATCTAGTACATCTCAAAAACAGCGTATTGTCATCGTAGGTGGCGGCACCGCTGGCTGGCTTACTGCCGCCATAGTCGCGGCTAAACATAAGGTAGCGATGGGTGAATGTGGCTTAGACATTACTTTGGTCGAATCCAGTGACATCCCTACCGTTGGCGTAGGTGAAGGAACATGGCCAACCATGCGCAACACGCTAAAAGACATTGGCCTGTCAGAAAAAGAAGTATTTAGGCGCTGCAGCGCTGCATTTAAGCAGGGCGGTAAGTTTGTAAATTGGGTAAATGGTGATGGCGACTTTTATTACCATCCGTTTACCGTTCCGCTAGGTTATGGCCGCGTTGAGATGGCACCCTATGTAGGTGATATTGCAAACTTTGCGAACGCTACAAACTTTCAGCAGCACGTGTGTGAGCGCAATATGGCACCTCGCACGCTTAGCGAACAAGAATACAGCAGCGCACAGTCGAACTATGCGTATCATTTAGATGCTGGCGCATTTGCTGACATGTTACGAGACTTCAGCAAAACGGTGCTCGGCGTTAAACACATTGTCGCCACTGTAGAAAACGTAGCTGCAGTCTCAAACGAACATATCGAAAGCGTTACGCTTAACAACGGCATGGTTTTACATGCCGATTTATTTGTCGACTGTTCTGGTTTTCGCTCACTATTGCTTGGCGAAACCCTAGGTGAAAGCGTTGTCTCTACAGATGACGTGCTATTTAATAACTCTGCCCTTGCCCTTCATGTACCCCACGAAGAAGACTTCGAAATAAAGCCCTATACCCAAGCAACAGCACAAGAAGCAGGCTGGATTTGGGATATTGGTTTGTCTTCAAGAAGAGGTGTAGGCCATGTTTACTCAACCGAGTTTACTACCGACGAACGTGCGGAAGAAGTATTGCGTCAATACGTAGGCGACGAGCACGGTGATTTGAAAGCGCGCACAATTCGCTTTAACTCTGGTTATAAGAAGCGCATTTGGAAAGGCAACTGCATTGGCGTAGGTCTTTCCGCAGGGTTTGTAGAGCCATTAGAGGCAACAGCCCTTATGCTTATTGAGATCTCAGCACGTTATATTGCAGAGCAAATGCCGCTACCAGAATCAGCGATGCCTATAGTCAGTCAGCGCTTTAACAAGCAAATGAACTATCGCTGGCAGCGCATTATCGACTTCTTGAAACTTCATTATATTTTTAATCAACGCAGTGAACCTTACTGGGTTGCCAATCGCGATCCTTCAACTATTCCCGACTCATTAAAAGAAGATTTGGAAATATGGAAGTATCGCGGCCCACAAATTGCTGATTTTTCAGCGGCAATAGAGCTATTCCCTGCCGCCAGCTATCAGTACGTACTATATGGAATGGGATTTTCTCCAGACTTTTCTTTGCAATCTCATTTCTACAACGAACGTGACTTAGCTGATAAGGTCATCCAGCAAAATCAGCTTATCACCCAGCAAAAACTAAGCAGCTTACCTAATCACCGCGACTACATTGAGCAGTGGTTGGCAAGCTAACGAGAACTATAATATGCCAAAATTTGAAACCTTATCGGCTGATACCCACAGCGCTCTTACTATTGACGAGAGCAAGCTTGCTAGTACTTATTCGAAATTTCATCTTCTCAATATTGAGATAAAGGAAGCCGTTCAAGCATCTAGCGACTTCCCTCTGTTTTTCAGTAAATCTTCTGAAGCACAATATTGGACTATTTCAGCGCTGTGCGGCCTTGCTCCCCAAGAAAACGTATTTGAAACGCAAGGCACGTGGCTTGGTCACTATACACCGCTCAGTCTTCGCACCTTACCTTTTATTGTGCGTTTGGGAAATGATGCTCAGCAGCAAGAAGTTTTAGTTGATGTCGACTCGCCAGCTGTTTCTTCTCAAAACGGTGAAGCACTCTTTTTGTCTTCAAAGCGCCCTACTGCGTACCTTGATAACAAGAAGAAACTGTTAGATGAGCGCGTTACCGCCATGCAGCAAACCGCTGTAATGATGAATCAAATTAGCGAGATGGGACTTATCCATTCTGTTGACTTGATTATAGAGTTTAAGGACAACACCAGCCAGCGGGTGGGTGGATTAGCAACAGTAAACGAACAGCGCTTGCAGAATCTAACAGCAGACGAACTGGCGAATCTAAACCAAAAAGGCCTACTCAACGTGCTGTTCAATATTCTTGGCTCTATTTTGCAAGTGAACCGCGTTATTCGTCTTCACAACACTAAATTTCCTGATCGCGCTGTAAACAACATTAAGTTCGAAACCAGCAAGTCATAACTGTCCTCTAGGAGTAAAACATGTTTTCCAGCACTATTCAGGTGTCTGTTTTTGTCTTTGTGACTGCTTTAATTGGTTTTCTTACCTATTTAAGTTGCCGCGGACAAAATAGAAATGCCCAAAACCAAAACCGCGAATACTTTCTTGCAGGCGGAGGGCTAGCTTGGTATTTCGTTGCAGGTAGTATCACGCTCACCAACTTAAGTACCGATCAGCTTGTAGGTATGAACGGTAACCAAATGGCCTTGTTGGCCCTATGGGAGCTCGCAGCGGTAGTAGGCCTTTTCGTTCTGGCAAAAGTATTTTTGCCTGTGTATTACAAGTTCAAGTGTACAACGACAACAGAACTTCTAGAGCAGCGCTATCACGACAAGCACATACGTGCAGTTATCAGTGCGCTCTTCTTCGCAGGCAGTGCTTTAATTTTCTGCCCAGCGGTAATCTATTCGGGCTCTTTGTTCATGCAGTCTATGTTTAACGTTGAGCTACCGCTTATGTACATTGCCGTTATCTTCGTGGTTGTGGGTGCTCTATACGCAATCTTCGGCGGTCTTCGCGCAGTGGCAGTGTCTGATACCTACTCAGGCGTGCTTCTATTAACCATGGCGGTATTGGTGGTTATTCTTGCGCTTCAAGCCATCGATTATAACTTTGACGGCATTCCACAAGAGAGACTTACGCTAATTGGCGATGATGAGTCACCGATCCCTTGGCACACCTTACTTACCGGTATGATCTTTATCCAAATGTTTTACTGGGGTACTAACCAGGTAATTACTCAGCGCGCAATGGCGGCACCTTCGTTGAAAGAAGCGCAAAAGGGCGTATTCGCTGCAGCCGGCATTCGCTTGCTGATTGTGCCTGCTATTATCGTTATTCCAGGTATCGTTTCGTATAAGCTATTTGGTGATATTGGTGATAGTGCTTACGGGAAAATCGTGGCAACGGTATTGCCTGATTGGCTTTCTGGCGTATTCGCAGCGGCCATGGCAGCTGCGGTGTTAACCACGTTTAACAGTAACCTAAACTCTGCAACAGCACTTTACGTGTGCGACATTCATGAAAGCTATATCAATAAAACGCCAAACGTACCTAAGTTAAGCGGCTACGTTACGGTTTTATTGTGTTTAGTATCGCTTGCGCTAATTCCTGTATACCAACAAGCTGATAGTATTATTAACTTGGTCCAGAAGCTGTACGGTTTATTAAGCATGCCGATTCTTTCGGTATTCATTGTTGGCTTACTGTTTAGAAACGTGCATGCATTCGCAGCCATTGGTGCAGTGTTATTCGGCGTTTCAATTTACGCATTAATGAGCTTTGAAGCTTCACCTCTGTATGCACCATTTGGCCTTCATTACATACACCTAATGTTCGCAACGCTTATCGGCTGTGTCGCCTTTGCTCTTATTGTGAACCGAGTAGTGTTTAACCAGAAGGCAGAGTTTTCCTTAGAGCTTTATAAAAAAGAAGCCTAACAAATTAGTAACATGTCGAAAAAGGATGTCTTTTGACATCCTTTTTTGTTTTTAACAATTAATATCATCTATATTTTACGACTATTGGTCAGACTTCACTTCCTTCACAATGCAGACTACCATTGAAAGTAAAACGTTTACCCTAAAGTTGTAGAATAGGCATAGTGAACGTGATTTAATATGCGAAACTATGGCGTAAGAAAACACTGCTTACGTTGTAAAAAAGTTGTACCACCACCTAATTTACGTTTTATTAACGCTGAGGTTTTTATGTCGTCACTTTCTCAATTCGTACGCCTGTCGAACGAAAAAGTTACCTTAATATTCGACTGTCAGGGTCGTATGCCAAAAGTCATTTACTATGGTGCGCCATTGAGTGACAACACTACGCCTGAAATGCTTAGCGTTTTAAACACACGCCAAGAAGCTAAGTGTGCGCCAGTAATAGAGCCACCAATTACTTTAGTGCCTACCCATGGTGAAGGTTGGACAGGACAGCCAGGCCTTGAAGTTTCCGGTGATGCTGACCAGTGGTCAGCAGGCTTTTGCTTAGTAGAGATAAATCAAGACGGTCAATCGGTTGCCTTCATTGCTGAAGATGCACATCGCGGCATGCGCCTTATTACAACTGTCGAGCTCGATGCAGATACTAGTGTGGTAAAATATGTTTCTCGTGTAGAAAACACCGGCAGCAGTGCACTGAACCTCAATTACCTGAATGCTGCTAGCCTTCCACTTCCTACAACGGTTAGTAAAATTAAAACATTCGAAGGTCGATGGTCTGCTGAATTCCAAACCAAAGATCGCGACTTATTCTTTGGCAGCTACGTGCGTGAAAACCGTCGTGGCAAAACCTCTCACGACACTTTTCCCGGTTTAATAGCATTTCCTGAAGGAACAGGTGAGCTTAACGGTGAGTGCTTTGGTTACCACCTTGGCGCTTCAGCAAACCATAAGCTTCGCGCCGAACTCATGGCTGATGGCAGAAGCTACGTTCAGTTCGGTGAATTACTGTTTCCTGGTGAAGTGGTACTTGATGCTGGGGACAGCTACACATCTCCGGTGCTTTATACCGGATATGGCTGCGAAGGTTTTTCATCCCTGTCGCAACAGTTCCACAATTTCATTCGCAGTAATGTGCTAAACCATACCGCTGAATCAAAGCCTCGCCCAGTGCACTACAACACGTGGGAAGGAATTTACTTCGATCATAACGAAGACGAACTTAAAGCCTTGGCTGATAAAGTAGCACCACTAGGTATTGAGCGCTTCGTATTAGACGATGGTTGGTTCAAAGGCCGCAGAAACGACAAAGCTGGACTTGGTGACTGGTTTGTAGATGAAGCTATCTACCCAGAAGGACTAGACGGACTAATCGATCATGTTACTGGTCTTGGCATGGAATTCGGTATTTGGTTTGAGCCAGAAATGGTCAACCCAGATAGTGATTTATATCGCGCGCATCCTGAATGGGCACTTCAAACTGAAAACAACCCTCATGTACCATTTAGAAACCAATACGTTCTAGATCTGACCAACCCAGAAGTGGTTGAGTACCTCTATAAAGTGATTACTGATGTACTTAAAGCCTATCCAAAAATAAGCTACATTAAATGGGACATGAACCGCGACGTAAACCACCCAGGTAACCTTCAAGGTAAACCGGCAATGCACGGCCAAATGGCAGCGCTTTACGGCTTAATTGACCGCGTAAAAGCAGCCAAGCCAGGCATTGAAATAGAAAGCTGTTGTTCAGGCGGCGGACGTGTAGATTTAGGCATATTGCCACATACAGATCGCTTCTGGACGTCAGACTCTAACGATGCACTAGACCGCTTGTATATTCAGCGCGGCTGCTCTTACTTCTTCCCATCTGAAGTAATGGGCGCCCACGTAGGGCCGCGTGATTGCCATATTACGGGTCGTAACCTACCTATTGAAATTCGTTCAGCAGTAGCCTTGTTTGGTCATATGGGCATAGAAATGGACCCACGTGAACTGACAGATCACGAGCAAAGCGTGCTAACAGACGCCATTTCGCTTTATAAGAAATATCGTCATATTACCCACGGCGGCGACCTATTCCGCATGGATGATGACGGCATGAATGTGAAATTTGGTTATGTGTCGAAAGACAAGCAGGAGGGTATTTTTGCGTATAACAGTGTTACAGAAACCGTACGTACTACGCCTAACCGTTTCTACTTTGCAGGGCTTGACGCTAACAAGCAATACACCATTGAGCGTGTGTGGCCTGAAAAGCTGAAAGAATACACTCCTTCAATTTTGCAGCAAACTGAAGGGCAAGTATTCTCTGGCGAAGTCTTGATGAAATACGGTATGCAGTTGCCGGTACTCTTCCCACAAACAGCCCTGATTTATACTGTTAAAGCGGTTTAGCTTTCTAAGTGCTATGGCTTTCTAAACGCTATGGCTTTCTAAGCGCTGCTTAATGTAAATAAAAGTAAGCGAGCTATGCGGTATTAGGCCGCAGCTCGCTTTTTAGTGCCTTTTTGATTTTTTTGAGTGTCTTAGCAAAACGTTCATCTTTATCTTCTTCTATTGCCTCCACAACGTTCTGCGCTTCATTTACCTTATCAGCATTAAGAAGAAGTTCAGCTAAGCGTAGCTGAGCCCAATTAGCTGTTGGTAGACCTTCAGTATCAATGGTCGCAATCTGGTAGTCCTCCAAATAGCTTTTTAGCGCGTTTATACCTGAAGTTGTATACTCGCCACTTTCAACAGCAACTTGCCCTAAGCGATACTTTCCATACATAAGACTGGCTTTACGCTCTTGATAAATATCCCAAGCCTCAGTATCTGCTTTCGAAACTGCAGCCACATCTGTATCTGATAAAGGCAACAAAGTATCGTAAGATGCCGCGTACTGCTCATTACCTAAATAGAAACTACCTAGCTCCACCCTAGCGCGAATTTGGGTACTATCATCTTCAATTAAAGAGGCAAAGATCGCCTCTGCTTCTGCCTGTTTATCTTTCTCCAAATAAACCTTAGCTAAGGCAAACCGACCTTCGGTAGCATCTAGTTTTGAAATTGTTTGCGCAAGTGTCATGGCTTCATCCATGTCCCCTCCTGCAATAGAAGGAGCCATTAAGTGAAACTGCATTAAGGCTTGGTAAACAGCAACCTCTTCTGGGGCAATTTCTACTGCTTTTTCTAAACTCTCTTTTGCTTTTTTCGCATAGCCTAGGGCCGAGAATATACTGCTTGAGGCTTGGGCTCCCATCACGCTTGCATGTGTATGGTAAGCCTTATAGTTATCGCTGTAATCCTGAATAAACTGCTCTGCTGCCTCCTCGGCATCGTCTAAATCTATGTTCATCAGGGCAGAAATAAGCATGTTGTGCTGTTCTGGCGATTTGCTTTTAACGGCTTCAAGGGATTCTACAACGTAATTAAAGTCGCCTTGTTTGAAGTAGTCCTTTAGCCTTGCTACCTCATCGGCGTGCGCTGTAGCAATGTCTTGTGCTGCTGCACGGCTTTCGGTAATAGCCGCTGCTGGCATTAACAAAATAGAACACGCACATAGTGCTGACACAGTAAATTTACGCATTTTCACTTCCTTATGGTTTAGTTTATGGGTAGCCCGAAATGCCGCTTTAAAGCGCTTTTTACTATCAATGATTGATCGAAGCAGTCTTACATTACGCCACTATGCATAACGATAGAAAATAAATATGTAACAAAATTAAAAAAGGATGCCGAAGCACCCTTTTCAAACGGTTATTTACTGTCCATCTCTAGGCCCAATGCCCATCGGTCGTCGAAGCCCTTCCAAGGCTCTGGCTTCTTACCGTCTACGGGTACTTGGGCACTGCTGCCACTCACGTTCAGGTATTCACAATCATCTTTTAAACCTTTCACATGGCAGTTCATTAGCGCTAACGCGAAGTGCTCGTTAATGGCGTTAAGTTTTTGCACGTCCCACGCAGGCTCAATGTAGCTGCCCAAATCAAACTCGCTGCCATAGGCTTCTTTTGGTGCGGGGTGAGGTGCGACATTATGACGCGCATTTTTAACGGTAAGTAGCTTAGAGCCTTCACTGCCAGTATTTTCGAATAACCACTTAATACCGTCGTAACCGGAAATATCGTCGTTATCGCCCGCCACATAAAGAACCGGTACCTTGATATTGTTAAGTGATTCAACGTCAAAGAGCTGATGTTGTCCGCCCCATGGTGCAAGCGCTAGCGCTGCTTTCCAAGCTGGCAGCACATCTTTGCTACTTTCTTCACCACCGGCGCACGTATTTAGTGCCTTTTTAATAAGGGCTGCAACTTTAGGGTCTTGTGTTCCGGTAAAGGTTGCTGCTGTTTGATCGTTAAATGCATAGCAACCACCGACGGTACTTACCGCACCGTAGCCTCCCATGGAATAACCAATCACCCCTGCTTTACTTGCGTCAACATTTTCTTTGAAAAATTCATGTTCGCTGATGCTGTTTAAAGTAAGCACTTGGTCTCGTGAGCGGTTTAGTAATGTGCTTGGAAAACCTGAATACGGGTTTTCAGCAAAATTAACATCTTTATTCGTAGAATCTGTGTGGTCGATTGCCGCTACTACATAGCCGTGAGACGCAAGGTGTTCACCTAAATAATACATAAGTGTGCGATAGCCAGTATAACCGTGAGATATAACCACTACTGGGTAATCAGAATCTGCTGCAGCAATGGGCGCATCGCGGTTTGCATCACCCTCAATTTCAAATACTTGACCGCTTCGCGTTTCATTAATATAGGTTGCCGTCTCAGCTGCACTTGAAGCTGGATACCAGACCTCTAGGGTCAATTTACGCTCGACATCGTTTCCAGCGATATCTTTCACTTTTTCAGAGTAAGTTGCTTCAATAGTTTTTACGCCAACTGTATGTGTGCCTTTCTCACTTAACGACGGCATTACATCGGCTGGGAACGGCTTATAGAGCGTTTGAGCAGCTGATACCGAGGGACACATAACCGCGGCCGCTGAAACCAGAGCAGCACCGCCAAAAAGCAGGGGTAACGTTTTCATAATTCGGGAAATTTTCTCGTTATTAATAGGCAAATTTATAATACCGTGTCGCGGATATCGTACAAGCCAAACACTATTATTATTGTTGATTAAGAAAAATAAGGAGAGGTAATTACATCGGCCTAGCCGTGCATTGCCGGGACTTCAAACACGGGATTAATTAGCCCTAAATGCGCTTCACGACTGCGCGCCATCAGCCACCAAGAGCTTTGAATTAAGTATAAATTTTCGTAAAAGAAATGGTAAAACGTAACACCTTATAGATATTCAGTTTAAAAGGTATTCCTTCCACCTGTTATCAAAAATCGGTTTAAGAAATAAAGGGTAGCCATCTGCCGCAAAATTAATGTCTCTTAAGGTTTGGCTTTCCATAGGTCTAGACATAATGTGGCTGAGGGCTTTATCCAAATCATGCGTTACCGCTTGCCCTAACTCATTTTTAGAGCAAAGTACGCGCTTCGTTCCTCTTAACTTCTGTGACAATTCAGTAATTTGATAAACATTAAGCATATCGAGCTCTTCCTCAGGTAATGCTGAAAGCTCGCGGTGCCCTACATACCCAAAGTCTATTCTTCCACTTTTCAAAAGCGCTATGGTATGCATGCCTAAGTCTTTGCCTAACCCATTTAAACGAACCACATTGTTTTTTGTAGCCCATTGCTCAACAGTATCGGCGTACACGTTATTCACATCGTTGTAGAGTACCGTTCTCAAATTTTGCTGAAGCAAAGCACGTAAAGAAATGGACTCAAAATATCCCTGTGTTGGCTGAGACTGCGCGGTATCTAATTCATTTTTCAATGAAGGCTGAAGCGCGTTTCTTGCAACAATGAGTAGCGGTAAGTTTATAGAGGTTGGCTGGGAGTAATGTCCCCACTCAGCGCGCTCTTCTCGGTATGCAGCTCCATAAAAGCAATACACTTTTTGTGCGGATTGTTGATGCTGTACCAACGACCATGCGCGTTTAATCGGATAAGCTTCAAATTGGTGCTCGTAATCATGCAAGTGTTTAGAGAGGTACACCATAACGTCATATATGGGCCCTGAAGTTATACTGACACCACTGCCTTCAATTCCAAGCTCTGGTGGTCGCAACCATACGACTGTAGGCTTTTGAAAAGCACAGCTTTCCCCTTCACATTCGCCGTCTATTTGAGCAAACAACACACTGCTCTGTAGGTATAGCACAACAAAAGCTACTACGGTTACTACTTTTGACACTGCAAAAAACCACCCGTTAAAACTAATTCTTAAAGATAACTCATCGCGTTTATGGGGAAACAACAAAGCAATTATACTAAAACAATTTTAAGGTAATCGGAGAAAGAATGGCAGGCACCAATCTCATAATTGCGCGAACTTAGCTAAAAAAAGAGCCGCTATAAAGCGGCTCTTAGAACATTTTTAACTATTCTTCCTAAAAAGGTTGGTTCCCTAGAATGGAATGTCGTCGTCGAAGTCAAAGTCTGGCTCAGCCATTGGTGGGTTCTTAGGCTGACCTTGGTTACCACCTTGAGGTGCTTGATTATAGCCGCCACCTTGGTTTTGATTGTAACCACCTTGTTGACCACCGCCTTGCTGTGGCGCTTGGTTATAGCCGCCCTGCGCTGGTGCTTGGTTGTAACCACCTTGATTGTTTTGAGGACGTTGGTAACCACCGTTACCACCACCGCCTTCACCGCCGCGACCGCCAAGCATTTGCATTTGGTCTACGATAATTTCGGTAGTGTACTTATCCTGACCTTGCTGATCTTGCCACTTGCGCGTTTGCAGTTTACCTTCGACGTAAATCTGCGAGCCCTTTTTCAGGTACTCTCCGGCAATTTCTGCTAAGCGACGGTACATTGTAAGGCGGTGCCACTCAGTGCGCTCTTGAACCTGACCCTGTTGGTCTTTCCAGCTTTCGCTAGTTGCTAGGCTTAAGTTCGCAACGGCGTTTCCGTTAGGCATGTATCTAACTTCAGGATCATTGCCAAGGTTTCCAACAAGAATAACCTTATTAACGCCTTTCGTTGCCATTGATGTCTCCTGTAACGTTTTTAGTGGCTTGCTGTATAGCTCTTCATTAACTAAGACATCAGCAAGCGCGAAAGTTCATCGAATAATAGCCGGTTAGTATATCGTATTTTATGAGGGAAAATTCAAATTTTTCGCCTAACGTTTACGTCACTAACTGCAACACGTTCTTGAACTTAACAAAATTTATTGTCAGCGTCTTCTGAACTTTCGCCTTGTTTTTAGCAGAGTTTAGTTAGGGCGTTACTATGAGTAATGCCCTCTTATACTTGCTACCACCACGTAATATAAAATGCTGCGGTCAAAATCACTACGGCGATTGACGCTACGTTAAATCCGTTTGTAGTTTTAAACTGCACTTCATTTAGATCGACCGCGTTTTCGCTAATGCCCTTCTTCTCTAGTAGAGAAACAATAACAGCTAAAGCAACGCAAAGCAGGAACACGAGCCCAACACGATCGATAAACGGCAGTTCAGGCCAGAACTGTCTAAACACAATGCTTAATAAAAATGAACCTAACGCAGCTAATAGGCCACCGTTTGCTGTGGTTTTCTTCCAGAACATACCCAAAACGAACAACGCGCAGATACCTGGTGTAAAGAAACCGGTAAATTCTTGGATATATTGGAATGCTTGGTCGAAATTGCCTAAAAGTGGTTTAGCCACCACCATTGCAATGATAAGCGCCACCAAGCTTACGATTCGTCCTACTTTTACGTAATGCTGCTGCGACTCGTTAGGACGCTTGTCTTTATAAAGGTCCATGGTAAAGATAGTAGACACACTGTTCGTCATTGAAGCAAGTGATGAGACAATTGCTGCCACAAGTGCGGCGAAGATAATACCTTTAAGTCCAACAGGCATTAGCGTCATCAAGCTTGGGTAAGCTTGGTCAGGCTTAGCTAGATCAGGCACAATTAGTACCGCAGCAATGCCAGGCAATACAACAATTAAAGGCATAAGTAACTTAAGGAATGCCGCAAACGCAATACCTTTTTGGGCTTCTTGCACACTCTTTGCTGCCAACGTACGCTGAATAATGTACTGGTTAAAGCCCCAGTACGACAAGTTCATTATCCACATACCACCAACCAGTACAGAAATACCTGGCAAGTCCATATAATGCGGGTTGTCTTTTGACAAGATCATGTCGAATTTTTCAGGCAGCTTATTGGTTAAATCGACAAAGCCCTGAATAACACCGTTTCCATCGCTGATTAAGTTTAACGCGGTATACGACAGGAACAGTCCACCAATGACTAACAGCACCACTTGAATAATGTCGGTTAACGCTACGGCTTTCAGGCCGCCATAAAGTGAGTAGGCTAGCGAGAAAAGACCTAAAAACATCATGCCGTAAACCATATCTACACCGGCAATCGTATTGATGGCCAAAGCACCCAACCACAGCACTGCAGTAAGGTTTACAAATACATAAACGCCCAACCAGAATATTGCCATTACTTTGCGCACGCGATGATCGTATCGCTGTTCTAAGAATTGAGGCATGGTATAGATTTTATGCTTTAAAAAGATAGGTAAAAAGAATTTGCCCACAATAAGTAGTGTAATGGCGGCCATCCACTCATACGAAGCTATGGCAAGCCCTAACTGATAGCCTGACCCTGACATGCCGATGATTTGTTCGGCAGAGATATTGGCGGCGATGAGTGATGCGCCAATCGCCCACCACGGCAAGCTTGAGCCTGCTAAAAAATAATCGTTTGTGTCTTTCTGGTGCCCCTGCTTCTCGCGAGAAACCCACCATGCTATTGTGACTAGCGCGACGACGTATATCACGAATAATGTGATATCTATTGATGCTAATTTCATAATTTTTCCCAAAGTTTTTATTTTGGGTGCGGCGATTATTATGCAGGGTACACAGGTGAAAAATTGTTTTTATTATTTTATTGGTTTTTGCCACACCAGTGTCACGTATTAAAACGCGTTTCGCATTCTACGATAAACCGTTCACCGGTCAGAAAACCACCGATAAACGCATCGTGTTATTGCGGGTAGTATTAGTACCACACTTTGTTGATTTTTTTTAACAAGAAATGTGCACTTTTGTAAAAAAAGCCGCTTCTTGTGGAAGCGGCTTAAGGGACACAAACAATTTTAGGGAGTAGAATTGTTTAGAAAAGGGAGCGATATGTATTTAAAACCTTTGTTCCTAATGGTGTATTCCTAAGCGAATGCACCTTGTGTTGCAGTGCACACGTAGATATCTGCATGGTAGCCAGTTTCGTCAAAGTATTTGTCTGCTACTACTTGCTTCACAGCATCAACTTGGTCTGTAGGGGCAAGCGCTACAACACAACCGCCAAAACCACCGCCCGTCATACGAACGCCACCAGATTTACCAAGCACTTCACCGATAATCTCAACCAAGAAATCAATTGGACGTACGGTAATTTCGAAATCGTCGCGCATAGAAACGTGAGACTCAGCCATAGCTTCACTTACCGTCTCAATATCACCAGACTTTAAAGCCTGGCTTGCTGCTAAAGTACGCGCGTTTTCAGTAATAATATGCTTTGCTCGGCGATAAACCACTTCAGGCATGTGCGCTTTGGCTTCTTCTAGCATCTCCATTGTAGCTTCGCGCAACGATGAAACACCCAGTAGCGATGCACCTTGCTCGCACTGCTGACGACGCAAATTATACTCGCTATCTACCAAACCACGTTTTACATTCGAATTGATAATCACTATTTGGTGAGAATCTGGAAGCGGTGAGTGCTCGATGGCTAATGACTGGCAATCAAGCAGCATTGCCATACCTTCGTTGCCCATGGCTGAAATTAATTGATCCATGATTCCACATGAACAGCCCACGAAAGTGTTTTCTGCTTTTTGACCTAATAGTGCAGCCTGTACACCGTCTAATGGCAACTCATATAACGCGCTCAAGGCTTTCAGTATTGCCACTTCAAAAGACGCAGAAGAGCTTAAACCAGCGCCTTGCGGTACATTACCTGTTACCAGCAAATTTGCTCCACCAAAGCCTGGCATAGCCTCTTTTAATACTTTCACTACGCCGCGAACATAGTTTGCCCAACCTTGTTCCTCGTCGTAATTAATGTCTGACAATGAGAACTGATTCTGCTGATCTTCATAGTCCATTGCAGTAACCAAAATGTCACTATCATCGCGCTTAGTTGCCGCAACCCAAGTTCCAAAGTTGATTGCAGCCGGAAAGACGAACCCTTCGTTATAATCGGTGTGTTCACCAATGATGTTCACTCGGCCTGGGGCGTGTGCTATCAGCGTTGGCTCGTTGCCGTAATGCGCTTCAAATTTAGAAGAAAGTACTTGGTTATCCATTAGTATTCTCACGTTGCTTGTAGTGCACCGAAGGCAGTGCTTTTAATCTGTCTGCCGCCTGTTCAGGGGTCAAATCTCGTTGTGCTTCGGCCATCATTTCATATCCAACCATAAACTTACGAACACTCGCTGAGCGCAATAGTGGCGGGAAGAAATGAGCATGGAGCGTCCACTCAGGGTGGTCTTCATTATCAAATGGTGCACTGTGCCAACCCATTGAATATGGAAAAGACGTCTCAAATAAATTGTCGTATTTCGCCGTTATCTCACCAATGATTTTGGCAAGTGAAAGAGATTGCGAATCAGATAGCTCGTGCAAAGATTGAACATCAAAACGTGGCAGTAATAGGGTTTCAAATGGCCATGCAGCCCAATATGGAACCACAACCACCCAATCATCGTTTTGGCATACAACGCGCTCTTGCTTAATAACTTCTTGCTCAGCGTAATCTAACAGCATAGGTGCGTTGTTTTCACCAAAGTACTGCTTTAACTGTACTAATTTTTTTGCTGGGTCTGTGGGAATGTGCTGCTGCGCCCATACCTGACCATGTGGATGAGGGTTAGAACATCCCATCATTGAGCCTTTGTTTTCAAAAACCTGTACCCAACGATAGCTTTCACCCAGCTCAGCGGTTTGTTCTTTCCACGTGTTAACCACATCTACCCGTTCTTCGTCAGTAAGCTCAGGAAGTGTTTTACTGTGATCAGGTGAGAAACAAATAACGCGACTACAGCCTTGCTCTGTTTCAAATTGGAACAGACCTTTTTTCTCACTGGCTTGCTCAGTGTCTTGCTTGAGCGCAGCGAAATCGTTTTGAAAAACGAATGTGCCTTTGTAGTCTGGATTAACCTCGCCGTTCACACGCGTGTTAGATGGGCACAGATAACAAGTAGGATCGTAAGATGGCTTTTGTTCGTTATTCGGTTCTTCAGAAGCACCCTGCCAAGGACGCTTGGCTCGGTGTGGCGATACTAGCACCCACTCGCCCAATAACGGGTTATAACGGCGATGCGGATCATTGGTTGGGTCGAAAGGGGTTCCCATAATCACTCTCTCTGAATAGACTGGTTAAGCTCTAGCATAGCGCCTTTCACATAACGCTTTTGCATAACACTTAAGGGTTAAACGTTTACCCTAGCAATAATATAGCAAGCAATGCTGTTTATCAATTAACTAACAAAGAAAATTAATTGTTAAATTAATAACAATTAATTTTCTTTTAGCCGTTCGGAGAATTTACTCAGCGCTGAACTTATATCGAATCGTTTCTTCATAAGTTTCACCCGGCTTTACAAAACAATTCGGAAACGAAGGTTTATTAGGTGAATCAGGGAAGTATTGGGGCTCTAAACACAGAGCACCTAATTGCTCATCTTTTTGCAGGCTCCCCGTATAAAACTGCAGTCCGGGAAGACTAGTGTATAGTTCCATCGTAATGCCTGTATCAGTTGCTTTAACCGTAGCTTGTGGGCCATTCTCTGTAGCCGCTTGAAGCACATAGTTGTGATCGTAGCCACCCACTTTATCAAACAACGAATGTGACTTATCTTGTTCAGCCCTTTCTTCTATTTTAGTAAATGAAGTGAAATCAAAAGGTGTATCAGCAACATCAACCAAAGCACCAGTTGGTAACAGCGTACTATCTGCATCTGTCACCTTTTCTGCATTGATATACAGCAGTGTACTACCCACCTTCTCATGGTTGCTTAGTGTAAAATAGGCATGTTGAGTGAAACTAAGGGGTGTTTCTTTATCTGTTGTTGCTTTGATGACAAGGGACAACTCGTTGAACTGATTAAGCGTATAGCAGGCCTCGACATTAATATTTCCAGGGAAGCCACCCTCCCCGTCTGGGCTAGACAACGTGAATGTTACACTGGCGCTGTCGGTGAATTCTTGTGTGCTAGCTTGCCATAATTTTTTGTGAAAGCCGGCATAGCCCCCGTGCAGATTATGCTCTCCACCATTTTTATCTAACGTGTACTGTTGGCCGTTTAAAGTAAATGTACCATGCCCTATTCTATTAGCGTAGCGCCCTACAATTGCACCGCGGTAGCTAAGGTCATCAATATAGCCCTGCAACGTATCAAAATCTTGGACACAGTTTATCAATTCGCCCTTTGCATTTGGAAAATAAAGTTCTTTGATAATTCCGCCGTAGTTGAGCAAGGTAACTGACATACCGCTGTCATTACTTAAAGTAAAAGCGTTAACGATTTCGCCGTCTACTTCACCAAATGTAGATACATTTATTTTCATAACAATTTTTTTACCTTTTTGGATGCTCGATTAATTAGACTCGGGCAATTTAACGCGCTCGCTCGTATGGTTTAGTAACAATAGAGCACTTACAAAAGCTAAAAGGTTATACGTTTTCCATTACTTTTGACAGTAGTTTGGCCAAGAACTATATATGATAAACCCAGTCGATACTTTTGCCTGTTGCTTAAGTTATACCGCTGTACCTAGAACAGAGAGAATTTTACCTTTTTATGTAAATATAATGTACGCTATAGCAGTCGGACCCCGAGGTCTTCAATGCATTAAAAAAACAAAGTTAAAGAGAAAATGGCAACAATAAAAGATATAGCCCAAGCCGCTGGTGTTTCGTTAGCCACAGTATCTAGGGTTATTAATAATGGCCCAAAAGTAGGCAACGATACTCGACAGCGCGTTAAAAAAATCATGGAAGAAATGGGATACCGTCCCAACGCAAACGCACGGGCCCTTGTAACCAAACGCAGTGCCTCATTGGGAGTCGTTATTGCCGAACTCCACGACCCATTTTTCGCTATGTTGGCGCATGGCGTTGAATCAATTACTCGCAAAAATAACGTTCAAATACTTCTAAGTGCAGGGTCGATTGAAAAGGAGACGGAGCTTCGCGCCATCGAAACTCTGTTGGAACACCGTGTTGAAGCTATGGTCGTTCACAGCAAAGCCCTTGATGATGAAACATTGATTGGCTTTGCTAACCAAATTCCGGGCTTTGTTTTAATCAATCGTTATATACCAGAAATAGCGAATCGTTGCGTATGGCTAGATAACGTGACCGGCGGCCGCCTTATGGCCGAATATGCTATTAATCAGGGACATGAGCATGTAGCCGTAATTAGTAGTCAGTATCGTATTGACGACCCTAATCAGCGCCTTGAAGGAATAAGGAACGCTATAGATACGGCACAACTAAGCTTACCCGAGAGCATGATTGAGTATTCCACACCAGATCAGGAAGGTGGTGAGCTAGCTATGCAAAACCTGCTAGCCACTGGCGCTAAATTTACTGCTGTCTTAGCCTATAACGATGCTATGGCATCTGGGGCGATGACTATGCTGCAGGACCACGGTATTTCCGTACCTGAGCAAGTATCTGTTATGGGGTATGATGATGTGCTGCTTGCGAAGTACTGTCGCCCTAAATTAACCACTCTGCGTTACCCTGTAGAAATGATGGCGGCAAAAGCCGCTGAACTTGCATTGAAATACGCGTCGGGAAGTACACCAGAAGATGGCTTAACCTTTAAATATACTCCTACGGTAGTAAAACGCGATTCAGTAGTAAGAGTGTAGTCTTCGCTTATCTAATACCAATGTGCATAGAAAAAAGCTTACGAAAATTAAAAGTAAAAAATACCCGCCTGTTGGCGGGTATTTTATTTAATCAGTAGTAAGCCAGTTTGATGAGTGATTAATCGCAATTTGATGCATTACCGTGCAACTGTATTCTAAAAATTTTATTACGCGATACTATTGACAAAAATACCCGCCTGATCGTTTCACCCTAGACTTTTATCCCCAATTCGAAAAACTGCCTGATCTTGCGCATATTTACGATCAAAAAACATTAAGATCAGCATGGAGTGCTCTACAACGCTTGATTTAACTGATATTTCGTGATCCAACCAGACCGTTAGAATAAGATCGTGATCTGCCGGTATATATGGCTATTAACAGACTTACCAACAAGGTTTTCCACTATTTATCCACAGCCAATAAAACTCGCTTATTGAGTAAATCTCGCTAAAAATTGTTTGTACTGTTCAATGGCATAGTCACTTTTAAGCGTTGCATTGTGCGTAGCCCCGGGTACAACCGAAATATATTTTTCGCTACTTGATGCATCTTCTAGTAATTGTTGACTGATTGGATAAGGGGTTATCTTATCTTCCTCTCCCACAAGTAGCCAAAGAGGACCATCATAGTGACGCAAAATAGGTGCGATTTGCATACTATGAACCTCGTCGTGAAGCTTCATGTTGGTAAATGAATTAGAAAAGCCTGGTACCATGTTGGCGATAAGGTCAGATATGTTATTAAAAGCCCCGTCTAAAACCAGAGCATCAATCTTTCTATTGGCAGCAACATAACTTGCGAAATAACTACCTATACCTCGGCCATGTACAATGGTGGGAAGTGACGCATCAAACGCATTTTCGACGTAATCAAACTGGGTTAACGCGTCTTGCTTTATAGCGTTAATACTCAAATTTTTTGCCTTATCACTGGCCCCTACCCCCTGATAATCGAGCCATAAAATATTAGCGGGCAGCTTACCTAGCCTGTGAATAATGCTGTTATTTTCACTTAGCGCCATACGATTGTCTGCGAAGAAAACAATATTAACGACAGGGTCCGCGTATGAAACCGCAACGCCTCTTAATGTTAATCCTTGGTCATTTTTGACTTCAACACGGGTGATGCCCGCTGAGGCTTTATCTTTTTGAATAGCAGCGTGCAGATTTGTAGTATTCAGAGGTTGTTGTTGCGTATCTTGATAGAAGAATGCTGTAGGAGATACGTTAATTGCACACCCTAATAGTGAAACAGTCACAATTACACTAATTACTGCGTTTTTAAAGGTTATCATTTAGGAACTGTCCGTGTTGATTTGTAATAGAGAAGTTTATATTTAACTTACGAATGCTTGAAAGTCTCATCACTGCACAAACTTTATGCTTTGATATGCTAAACCAGCTGTAACAGTTTGCAACAGTTGTTGAGTTTCTTCGCACTACAAACTTTCTTATACTTGAGTCTATATTATTGACATAATCTATATATAAGAAAAAATTAAAATAATGAAAAATAGAATGTTTTTCTCTCTCCATGTTAGGCAATCAGCAAAAATATTTTTTGCCTTCTGCGCTCTACCTTTGCTTGTTGCTTGTGAGTCGACACCACCTGAATTCGACTCTTCGTTAATACCCGAGTCACAAAAGGCCGATTATCGACTGACAATGTCTAAAGCGAAGGCTTGCCCCGTAAACTTAGCGGAGCTTATTGATTCTCGAGCTAGCAAAGACTTATTAGTGGGGAGCAGTAACGTAACCGAAGACGCACTTTATGCGCTGCTACAGCAAAGCTTAGAGGAAATGAACGTGAGTCCTGATATTGAGGCGAGTAATAGTGTGAAAGTCGTGCTTAATCGCGCTTTTGTCAAAAGCTTGGGAACTAACATAGTTGCCACTGTAGTGCTTAACGTCAAATTCAAGCCTGCTTACGCAGAGAAGTATTCACCCGTTACTGTTTTTAAAGGCAGAAGCATGAACGTCAACACGGGTGAGGAGCAGAGCAACCAAATCGCCATTGATGCGATGAAAACTGCCATTGAAGATGCCACCAAACGTATAAAATCGTCACTTTTACATAACTGTGGCGACGCGTTAAGTGAACTAGAGGCAGTCTAATATATTGCGGTAATCACAATGCTTTAGTAGATGAGCCGCGTGTTATCGACCATAAAGCAAGCCATGCCGCCGTCAAGGGCCGCTTTTCTACCCATGTCGGTATCTTCAAACACCACACAATGCTGTGGTGCAACACCCATCAACTCTGCGGCACGCACAAAAGTCTCAGGGTGAGGTTTACCTTTAGTTACGTCATCAGAGGTAACCAGCGCTGATAATTGCTCTAATAACCCATGCTCATTTAGCACCCATTTCGCGTGCTGCCTGTCTGAGCCCGTACCCACAGCAATGGGCATGCTTCCCTTATAGTGATTAAACACATCCAGGGTATCTTGGATAAGTTTTGGCACATGATCTAGTCCTTCAAAGGCCTGTTTTTTATATAAGGCGACCTCTGCTGGTTCATGACTTTTACCATACTTGGCATTCATAAGATGCACGGTTTCGAAGGTAGGAACTCCACCGAGACTATGTTGATAATCTCGGTCGAAGGGATAGCCAAACGCATCGCAAGTCAGCTGCCAGGCATCAATATGCGCGCCCATTGAATCAACCAGGGTGCCATCCATGTCAAAAATAATGGCTTTATAACTGCTTAGGTCGATCATGGTGCTCCCTTCCTTTCAAAATTACTATGGTGTTAACCTATCTTGGTATGTAACGTAATGGCATCTCTATGCCGACAGCACATCTCGCGCTTTTACTGCGTCAAATTCACGGTCTACCTTAAGATACACTGCATTATTTTGACCGTTTAGTGTTACTTCTAGCACACCTGGCACTAACATTAATTCTGACTCGATTGTGGAGGCTTTTGAATTATCAAACTCTGCGTTCATCATCACACGCTTTACCCGGCTCACTTCCTTCACGCCATAAATAATGAAGAGCCATAGCAGTGTACTAGCCGCACCAATTCCGTAAGCAATTTCTTGTGACCATATGTCAGTCACTAAACCTGAAATTACACCGCCTAGAAACGCACCGAAAAACTGAAAACTGGCGTAAAGCCCCATAGCCGTTCCTTTTTGCCCCGCAGGTGCAATGCTCGACACCAATGCAGGGAAATTCGCTTCTAAATAATTAAAGCCAGTGAAGAACAGAACTACAGCTGCGGTAACCCACCACCAGCTTTGGTCTTCCAAGCTAAGCGCTAAAAACGCGCCGCCCATCAGCACTACACCGATTACAAGAAGTGATTTTGGCGTGCGGCCTCTCGCCGCTCCCATCATAATAATTAGACCAACAATCGACGCTCCAAGCACGGGCAAGTAAACCGTCCAGTGGCTTTCTAACGACATGTCAAAGTTCAAAAGCGTGACAGGCAATTGAACAAACAACAGGGTAATTAGCATGTGCAGAATCATTACGCTGACATTTAAACGCCATAACTGAGAAGAAAAAATTAAGCGCTTCAGCTGGTTTTTTTGTGGAAGTGTATCGCCGCTGCTAAGCTGCACGCCATTTGGCACTACCCATTTAACCAGCGGCATGCAAAGAATGGCCAGAATACCAGTAATACCAAACACACCGGCAAGTCCGTAGCTGTTTGCAATAAGAGGCCCTAGAATAACAGCTAAGTAGAATGAAAAGCCAATAGCTATGCCTATGATAGCTAACACTTTAGCCCTTTGACTTTCACGGCTTACATCGGTAGCTAGCGCCATTATCGCACCTGCAATCGCGCCTGCACCTTGAAGAATACGCCCAACAATCATCATAGCCATGCTATCGGCATTGGCTGCCACAAAGCTTCCTAAAGCAAATACAGCAAGACCTAGCAAAATAACGGGTTTACGCCCCCATTTGTCAGACATCATGCCCATAGGAATTTGCAGCGCAGCCTGGGTTAAGCCATATCCACCCACAGCAAGCCCTACCAACAGCGGCGAGTAATCCGGGTAGTCCATTGCGGCTACAGCCAACACGGGCATAACCATGAACAACCCCATCATGCGTAATACGTAAACGGAGGCGAGTGCAAGCGCGGCGCGTAATTCCAAAGCGTTCAAAGCGTCTGTTTCCCTCAATAAATAAAATCAAAAAAACATAAAAGCGCGCAGAGAACACTTGTTTCTGCAGCATCACGAATAAGGTCGCGAAGTGTAGCATAATACAGTTGGTATTTTCTTCTGCTCGCGAGGTAGATTTAGCCCTCTCGCGCTACCCTTTTTCTTAATAGGGGTTTAAAAGTGGGGATAAAATCACCACTTTGCAATGTCGTTAAGCGAGAACTAATCGTAAGCTTATGACCGTGAGGTGATCTGCTTGCTCCGCTTACAGTATAACTTGAATGTCATATCACTTTACTTGACACCTATGGCATACTGATTCTTTTTCTCTCATTTAGGCTTCAATGGATAAAATCGAAATTCGCGGTGCTCGCACCCACAACTTGAAAAACATCGATTTAACACTGCCACGAGACAAACTGGTGGTGATAACCGGCCTTTCTGGCTCGGGTAAATCGTCTCTTGCATTCGACACGCTTTATGCGGAAGGTCAACGTCGTTACGTAGAGTCTCTGTCTGCCTACGCGCGTCAGTTTCTTTCCATGATGGAAAAACCCGATGTTGATCATATTGAGGGTTTATCACCTGCAATATCCATTGAACAAAAATCGACGTCGCATAACCCACGTTCCACCGTGGGTACTATCACTGAGATTTACGACTACTTACGTTTGATGTTTGCACGCGTTGGCACACCCCGTTGCCCGGAGCACGATGTGCCGCTAGATGCGCAAACGGTTAGTCAAATGGTCGACAAAGTATTAGCGATGCCGGAAGGCAGTAAGTTAATGCTGCTAGCGCCTATTGTTAAAGACCGTAAAGGCGAGCACGTTAAGACGCTGCAAAATCTCTCTGCTCAGGGCTTTATCCGCGCTCGTATCGACGGCGAGGTATGTGACTTGTCCGACCCACCGCCACTGGATTTGCATAAGAAGCACACCATTGAAGTTGTGGTGGACCGCTTTAAAGTGCGTGACGATATGGCACTGCGTTTATCAGAATCATTTGAGACAGCGCTGAGCCTAGCTGGTGGTAACGCTGTTGTAGCTGATATGGACGATAAAGACGCGGAAGAAATCGTGTTTTCAGCCAACTTTGCTTGTCCTCACTGTGGCTACAGCATTAGTGAACTTGAACCACGCCTGTTTTCATTCAACAACCCAGCCGGTGCCTGCCCAACTTGTGACGGGCTAGGTACAAGACAGTTTTTTGATCCTGCACGCGTTGTGGGTAATACCGAATTGAGCCTATCTGGCGGAGCGATTCGCGGTTGGGACAAGCGCAGCTACTACTATTTCCAGATGTTGCAGGCAGTAGCAGAACATTACAAATTTAGCCTTACTGTGCCGTTTGAAGAACTCGATGACAAACACAAAGACATCGTGCTCTACGGATCCAAAGGGAAATCGCTGTCTTTCAAATATATTAATGAGCGCGGCGATGTTATGGAGCGCAAACATCCATTTGAGGGCATTATTCCTAATATGGAGCGCCGCTATCGTGAAACCGAGTCGAACTCAGTTCGTGAAGAGCTAGCAAAATATTTAAGCCAACAGCATTGCAGTAGTTGTAACGGCACCCGTTTGCGGGTTGAAGCGCGTAACGTATTTATTCAAGATACTAACTTACCTGCTATTGCAGAAATGTCGATTGCAGATGCGTTTGGCTTCTTTGAGTCACTTAATCTGGAAGGCCAGCGAGCGCAAATAGCTGAAAAGATTTTAAAAGAAATTATGGACCGCTTAAGCTTTTTGGTGAATGTGGGCCTTAACTATCTTTCTATGTCACGCAGCGCCGACACCCTATCCGGTGGTGAAGCCCAGCGTATTCGACTAGCAAGTCAAATTGGCGCAGGTCTTGTTGGCGTAATGTACGTGCTCGATGAACCGTCCATCGGCCTTCATCAGCGAGATAATGAGCGATTACTTGGCACACTTACGCGCTTGCGCGACCTAGGTAATACGGTACTAGTTGTTGAGCACGACGAGGATGCCATACGCGAAGCCGATTACATTGTGGATATAGGCCCGGGGGCTGGTGTGCACGGTGGTGAAATTATTGCCGAAGGTTCGCTGGAAGACATTAAAAACAGTGAAGACTCACTTACCGGAAAATACTTATCTGGTAAGGAAAAAATAGATATACCTGCTAACCGCACGCCAGTTAAAGACGATAAGTGGTTAGAGCTTTTAGGTGCTACTGGTAACAATTTGCAATCGGTAGATTTACGTATTCCAACGGGTGTGATGACCTGCGTGACGGGTGTGTCTGGCTCGGGTAAATCAACGCTTATTAACGACACTTTCTATAAAATTGCGCAGCGCGAGCTGAACAAGGCAACCACGTCTGAACCGGCTCCGCATAAGTCGATGACGGGGTTAGACCAGCTCGACAAAGTAGTAGACATTGACCAAAGCCCTATCGGCAGAACCCCGCGTTCTAACCCAGCAACTTATGCGGGTATTTTCACTCCTATCCGTGAAATGTTCGCAGGCACGCAAGAGTCACGTTCACGGGGCTATAAGCCTGGCCGCTTTAGCTTTAACGTGAAAGGCGGACGCTGTGAAGCATGCCAGGGCGATGGTGTAATTAAAGTAGAAATGCACTTTTTGCCAGACGTGTACGTGCCTTGTGATGTATGTCAGGGCAAACGCTATAACCGTGAAACCCTAGAGATAAAATATAAAGATAAGAACATCCATGAAGTGTTAGAAATGACCGTGGAAGATGCACGTCAGTTCTTCGATGCTATACCTGCAATCTCACGAAAATTGCAGACACTGATGGATGTGGGTTTGTCTTATATCCGACTTGGTCAAGCGGCCACCACGTTATCTGGTGGTGAAGCGCAACGTGTAAAATTGGCGAAAGAGTTGTCAAAAAGAGACACTGGGCAGACACTTTATATCTTGGATGAGCCGACTACAGGTTTGCACTTCCACGATATTAAGCAGTTGTTAGCCGTCCTTCACAGACTGCGCGATCATGGTAATACCGTTGTGGTTATTGAGCATAACCTAGATGTAATTAAAACCGCAGATTGGATTGTCGACCTTGGACCGGAGGGCGGATCTGGAGGTGGCCAGATTATTGCAGAAGGAACTCCTGAGCATGTGGCACAACAAGAAGTTTCACATACTGGACGTTTTCTGAAACCCATGCTCACACAAGCTTGAGCCGGTGATGATGTAAATTCCTAGGCGTCAAGCGCACAACTTCTTCTTACTAACTGCTGTGTAATTTACACGGCAGTTTGTAAAAAGTGCGCGTTGACGTTTATTTACTTGTTTTTTACGCTGGTCAGAGCTTGTTTTGGCAAATCATACGTTACGATGATTTATGTGAATTTTGCAGTAAGAATTGCTGGAGCGAAACCCAATGACTCAAACGCCACCACTAGCCTTAGTTAAGACTTGGTACCACTTACTTTCATCATCTGAAGATAACGATGTGAAAGCGCGCGCACAAGAAATGCTGTTAAATGCTTTCGAGTCGCCAGAGGCTATCGCAGTTTATTTGAAAGAACACAATATTCTTAAGCACTAATTAAAAAAGCCTTAGCGTAGTCTATGTTACTGCGCTAAGGCTTAGTGTTTTTAACACCTGCAATAAATTAGAAAAGATTAAGCGTGCTTAGCTGCTTGAATCGCTAGTCCTTCGCACACCGAGTTGAATGCGTCGTTTTCTAACCGAGGCAACCCCGTAAGTAGTTTTTCATAGAGTGCATCAACCACGATAGGCGATAAACTCATCCCCCCGGTTATCATCACCACTTCTGGTTTTTCACTGCTGTTTTCCAAACATTCCACGACTAACGCTTTCACTTTATCTAGCCAAGGTTTTAACGCCTTTTTAAGTGACTCTTGTGAAATCTCTACGTCAAAGTCATCTTCAATGTAATGCAGCGGCAGCGTAATGTTTTGCTTGCTCGACAGTAGTTCTTTGGCCAATCGCGCTGAATTTACGACTCGAGCAGACAACTTGTTTTCTTGCACAATAAGCAAACGTTCTAACTGGGCGGGCTCTTTAATTACCGACATGGTTTGTGAAATATCTAAGCCGTAATCATCAGAGAAAAAGCGAGTAAGCGCTGGAATGTTATCAACTGCGCACATGTCTGAAAAATAGGTAGGCGGAACAGGAAGCCCGTTAATCATTTTAAGGCCCATACCCATTTCTGGCGCTATGCCTTTAAGAACTAAGCTTTTATCACAGTCCATGCCGCCTAAACGTCTGCCTGTAACCGCTAGCACATCATCTTTGCGGTCAAGCTGGTTGGAACGCTCAGGAGAAAGCTTAATACAGCAAATATCCGTGGTTCCCCCACCAATATCAACAATTAGCGTGGTAGTGTCTTTTGGCAAGGTTTGCTCAATTTTGTACGCCGCGGCAATAGGTTCATCTAAGAAATTAACCCCTGTAAAGCCTGCGTTAGTCGCCGCTTCAGTCATAATTTGAATGGCTTGGGCATTGCCCTCTTCACCGCGGGTGCCATGAAACTTAACAGGGCGGCCGACAACCGCATTGTTTACCACCTTGCCCAACTGCTGCTCGGCACACTGTTTAAAGTACGCTAATTGCTTAGCTATGATACCAATGAACGCCTGTTTTTGGTCGCCGTCTAGTGATGCGCCTAAAAAGTTCTTAGGCGAATAGATAAGTCGGCCTTTGTCCGGCATCTTAAGGAAGCGTCTAAACCCTTCTTCACCAAACGCAAACTTGCCGTGCTCTACTAAGCGTAGCAAAGGAATTTCATCTAGCGACATAGCGTGCATTAACTGCTGAATCGCTTTGCGTTGAAGGGCTGGTTTGTTATGCAGATCACCACGAAGCGAGTCGATTCGGCTGCTATACATTGCCTGCTCTTTCGGGTCTTTTGCCGAGTAATAGCCGTCTTTAGCTTTGTCTATTTGTTCGCTGATCACTCGCTGCAACTGCGCAACTTTCGCCTCTACCATAGCATCAGGAGGCGGCGGCAGTTCATCTTCAAAGTAAATGAACACCGAAGAACGAATTTTATTGCCCTTTTTATCTAGCGGGTCAAGTTTGATGTGCTGATGGGCCGTTCCATCAAAATACACAACCTCAGAATTTGATGTACCGTAGTCAATCCCAATCGCAGTCATAGTATGTTCGCTCAAAAAGTTAGATGCGGATTGTAATGCAAAAGAAGCTAACGGCACACCCCCTGTAAGCTAATCGAAACACAACGATTTACCTTAAACACAATCGCTTACACAAGGGCTTACTGAAAACCCCTGCCCATAATGCTAGAGTAGGAATTAAACTTATAACAATGCCTACAAATAATTATGAGTAATACAGCACCACTTATCACTTCTTTTGACGTACGTTTTTGCGAAACCGATGCCTTACAACATGTTAGTAATACGGCACTAGTTGCGTGGTTTGAAGCGGCCAGAGAGCCTATTTTCAGAATGTTTACGCCTGAGCTAGACTTACAAAACTGGCCACTAATCTTAGCCAGCTACAAGGTCGACTTTTTAGCTCAAATTTTTTATGGAAAACCAGTAACGGTTAAAACTTACATTAGTCGGCTGGGAAACAGTGCATTCGACGTGTTTCAGGAGCTTTGGCAAGACGGCAAGCTATGCTCAACTGGCGTAACGACCATGGTACATTTTGACTATAAAACGCAGCGTTCTGCGCCTATTCCAGATAATGTGAAGTCGGAACTACAGTCACATTTTAAAGAACTACCCACTAAGTAATAAAGCGCAGCAAGAGGTATCCATGAGCGATTTAATTGAAGTTATTGACGATGTACTACCACCTGAGCTGTGCTCGCAGCTTATGGCGCGCTTTGAAAGCAGCCCAAACTTGAGCCAAGGTCGCACTGGCGGTGGTGTAGATCTAGATAAAAAACGCAGTATGGATGTGTCCATAAGCCGCAACCCAGAATTTAAAGACTTATTCCAACAAGTGATGCAGCACACCGGAAAACAGCTGGTTGCCTACATTGAAAAATACTATTTTGCGCTTGTTGGGCCTATTGGCTTAACCGTACGTCACCCCAAAACTGGCGAACCGGTGAAGGTAACTGGGGAAAACTTTGAAGAAGTGGGTAAGCCAAATCTAGCCAACCTAGTTAACTATCTATTCCGCGTAGGCGATGTTAATGCACAGCGCTATACCGCAGGCAACGGCGGCTACCCTTACTGGCACTCAGAAGTGTATCCACAGCTTCAACATAACGATGCACTGCACCGCGTGTTGCTGTTTATGTACTACTTAAACGATGTGGACGAAGGCGGCGAAACAGAATTTTATTATCAAAACCGTGCGGTTAAGCCCCAAGCAGGCAGAATGGTGATTGCGCCGGCCTACTTTACTCACACGCACCGCGGCCAAATTCCAAAAAGTAACGACAAGTACATTTTAACGTCATGGCTTCTGTTTAACCGCGCTGAACAAATTTATACGCAGGGCTAGCCTACAAAGGCTAGCTTTTTAGAACCCTTCTACGGCTTCGCCTTTCAAGCGATAACCTACAGACGCAATATCGCCTTTCCAACCGTCAGTCGACAGTTCGCCGGTTACCCAAATCGCGTCGTAAATATTATCTATTCGCACACCTTCTTCAAATTTCACGTACACAATTTGATTAGATGGTGGTGGTGGCACGTGAATACAGGCGCCAAAATACGGAACAAGTAAGAACTCGGTTGTAAGCTCAGCCGTACCTTCTAGCGGCACAACAAACCCCGGTATTTTCACACGCTTTCCATCAAAGGTATCGACCACTGGTGCATCAGGCTGAAGCTGACTCATCTCACCATTGTGTTGAACTGAAGGAGGCGCAAGCTCATTAAACCCCTCGGGCACCAGATCTTCCCAGTATACTTCTACAGGATCTTGAACCGACGCTTCATCTGCAATAGCGTCGAAAGTTAGTACCATCATTAGTACAGCAAATAATGAGGTTACGGATAATTTTAGGTAGGTCATACTGCTCTCTATCGTTGACTATTCTGTTCGCTCGTTTGAATCGGCTTTTGCTTTTCGTATTCAATTTAATTTTTTAGCCACATACAAAAAGGGCTGGTATTGCACCAGCCCTTTGTATCATTAATTTGAAGCAGCGTGAATTATTCTGCCTCGAAACGCTCGATGCTTGAGGTAATTTCAGCTTTTGCAGCAGCTGCATCTGACCAACCGTCAATTTTCACCCACTTACCTGGCTCTAGATCTTTATAATGCTCAAAGAAGTGCTCAATTTGCTTAAGAAGAAGCGGAGGTACATCGGCAATTTCGTGCACGTCGCGATAAATCGTAGAAAGCTTGTCTACTGGTACTGCTAGTACTTTTGCGTCTTTACCCGACTCGTCAGTCATGTTCAGTACACCTACAGGGCGACATTTGATAACTGAGCCAGAAAGTAGTGGGAACGGCGTCATAACAAGAACGTCCACTGGGTCACCGTCTTCAGATAAGGTATTGTTCACGTAGCCGTAGTTAGTTGGGTAATGCATGCAAGTCGCCATGAAGCGATCAACAAACATTGCGCCTGTGTCTTTATCTACTTCGTATTTCACTGGGTCAGCGTGTGCTGGAATCTCAATGATTACGTTCACTTCATCTGGTACATTTTTACCAGCAGAAATAGCACTCAAGCTCATTCTTAGGTCCTTTCAATATTGGATTAAAAATTTGGTCGTAAGTATACGGTGACAGCAGCAAAATAAAAACGCTTTACGACCCATGTCGTACTAATCTCTTTATTTTTCGCTAAATTTTGCTGCTTTTTAATAAAAAATGACCCCGAAGGGCCATTTTTCTCTACTACGCTTTGTCGTTGTAGCTTAAGCACATTTCAACTTCGTCTTTCGAACCGATAATGCAAGGTACGCGTTGGTGAATTTCTTCAGGCATAACTTCTAGAATTCGGCCTGCACCCGTTTCCGCTTTACCACCAGCTTGTTCCATCAAAAATGCCATTGGGTTTGCCTCGTAAAGCAAACGCAATTTACCTGGTTTTGACGGATCTCTGTTATCGAATGGATACATAAAGATACCACCACGACAAAGTAAACGGTGAATATCACCCACCATTGCCGCTACCCAGCGCATGTTAAAGTTTTTACCGCGAGGGCCTTCTTTACCCGCTAACAAATCGGCAATATATGCTTGCATCGCCGGTTCCCAATGACGCTGGTTCGACGCGTTAATAGAGAACTCAGAGGTTTCTTCAGGCACCTTAATATTCGGGTGAGTAAGTAGGAAGCCGCCGTGAGTTTTATCAAGGGTATAGATGTGCGTGCCGCGACCTGTAGTTAGCGCCAACATAGTAGAAGGGCCGTACAGTACATAGCCTGCAGCAACCATTTGTGTGCCTGGCTGCAGAAAAGCAGATGGGTCATCTGGCTTCATCCACTGCGGTGCATGAGTAATAGAGAAAATAGTACCAATTAGGCTGTTTATTTCGGTATTTGACGAGCCGTCTAGCGGGTCGAAGCTTACTAGGTAGTTACCTTCCGGATTGCACGGTACTACATCGTCTTCTTCTTCAGACGAGATGGCTTTAACGTAGCCAGATTCCCTTAGCGTGTCTTTTAAAATGTGGTTAGAGATAACGTCGAGCTTTTTCTGCGTTTCGCCCTGTACGTTTTCTGAAAGAGTCGAACCTAGCACGCCAGCAAGTGCGCCTTGACTCACGCGGAAAGAAATTTCTTTACAGCCCGCTAGCAGTGTACGAATGAGTAGTATTAACTCAAGCGGTGCACCGTCTTGTTGCAATTGGGAATTTAAACGTTTCATTGAATGTAAGCCTTTTTTTATGTGTAGGGTGTTGTACTTGCAGTCGCTCAGCTTTCCTTACCGGCGTTTATCTGAAGCACACACAGGTTTTAAGCCTGTGGTTAGATTGTAACCGTGTTCTTAGTTAAGTGGAACACACCTTCAAAAAGTCACTCACACACCATACCAGTTTGAAAGCTACGAATATTCAAATATTTCCTTTAAATAAGTGCTGGCGACCACTGTTAATCGATGAAAATTGAATTATCTATAGGTCGTAGGGTTCTGATACAGTACGCCAATAACATAATAAATCACCGAGAATGCGCTATGCATGTACATATTTTAGGCATTTGTGGAAGTTTTATGGGTGGCATCGCCGCCATTGCTAAATCACTAGGCCACAAGGTTACAGGCTCAGATAAAAACGTTTATCCTCCCATGAGCACTCAGCTTGAAGCGCTTGGCATCGAGCTTACGGAAGGCTATTGCGAAAGCCAATTTGATCCAGCACCAGATATGGTAGTAATTGGTAACGCCATGTCCCGCGGCAACCCGGCTGTGGAGTACGTGCTAAACCGCAATTTACCTTATACCAGCGGCCCGCAATGGCTACTCGACAACTTACTCAAAGATCGTTGGGTGATTGGTCTATCTGGTACCCACGGTAAAACAACAACCAGCAGTATGGTGGCGTGGATTCTTGAACACGCTGGTCTTAATCCTGGTTATTTAATTGGCGGCGTTCCAGAGAACTTTGGTGTATCGGCTCGAGTAGGTGAAAGCCCCTTTTTTGTCATAGAAGCCGACGAATACGACAGCGCATTTTTCGATAAACGTTCCAAGTTTGTGCACTATCGTCCAAAAACTTTGGTTATCAATAACCTTGAATTTGATCATGCCGATATCTTTTCAGATCTGGCAGCTATACAAACCCAGTTTCACCATCTGGTCCGCATGGTGCCAGAAAATGGGCTTATTCTTACGCCAAATAGCACGCCAGCCATCGAGGATATGTTAAAGAAAGGTTGTTGGTCGTCGCGTCAGTCGCTAGGTAAAGAATGGCATGCTGAGCTGCTAAAGAAAGACGGTAGTGAATTTAACGTACTACATAACGGCGTTATAGCTGGAACCGTAACGTGGGCGCTGGTTGGTCAGCACAATGTAGACAACGCACTAATGGCCATAGCTGCAGCACATCATGCGGGCGTTACCTTACCTGATGCCGTAGAAGCCTTATCCTTTTTTAAGAATGTTAAACGCCGCATGGAAGTTAAGGGCGAAGTTAACAACATCACCCTTTATGACGACTTTGCACACCACCCTACTGCAATAGCCACTACGCTTGATGGACTGCGCAAAAAGGTGGGTAATGCACGTATTCTAGCTGTGCTAGAGCCGCGCTCAAACACCATGAAAATGGGCGTGCATAAAGATACACTTGCAAATTCTTGGCAGAAAGCCGATGAAGTGTATCTTTATGAACCTGAAGGCATGGACTGGTCATTAGTCGATTCTGTGGCGCACAGCAATGCGCCCACTCACTGCTTTAAAGATGTAGAGAAGATCGTTCAACGCGTTTGCAACGTAGCACAACCGGGCGATCATATTCTTGTAATGAGTAACGGCGGTTTCGAAGGTATTCACAGCCGTATCCTTGACGCTTTAAATATGAAGTCCAAACTTTAAAAAATTAAAACGACGTTATATTCGATTGGCAAGCCTTTAGGTTTGTTATCAACAGAGGCTAAACCATGAAACACGATAAGCAAGTGACACTTGCTATTACAGGTGCATCTGGCGCACCTTACGCCCTAACACTGCTGAAATCGCTGGTTAATGCAGACTATCAAGTTTACGTACTTATTTCTTCGGCTGCCAAAGTGGTATTTGCCACAGAAGAAAACGTAAAAATACCGGGCCGTCCCGAAGACGCAGCGGCGTTTTTTACCGAGCACTGCAATGCTAAACCCGACCAAATAAAAGTGTTTGGAAAAGAAGAGTGGTTTTCACCAGTAGCTTCAGGCTCGGCTGCCCCAGCAAAAATGGTGGTATGTCCATGCTCTACAGGCACATTATCGGCTATTAGTATTGGCGCAAGCGACAATCTCATTGAGCGAGCAGCTGATGTGGTATTAAAGGAACGGGGCCAACTTATTTTAGTGCCACGTGAAATGCCGCTCTCTTCTATTCACCTTGAAAATATGCTCAAGCTTTCTCAAATGGGTGCTACTATTATGCCCGCAGCGCCAGGCTTTTATCACAATCCAAAAACTATCGACGACTTGGTCGATTTTGTTGTGGCGCGCATACTAGACCATTTAGGTATTGAACAGTCTCTCGTCGCCAGATGGGGCTATCAGTCTTCTAAACATTCTGAGGATTAATTATGTTAGCGTTTGCAAACAGGATTTGCGCAGTAGCGCTTAGCACAATATTTACGTTGTGCATTGCATCACCCGCCTTCGGCTGGGGTCAAACAGGCCATAGAGTAACGGGTGCTATTGCCCAGCAGTATCTAAGCCCCCTTTCACATGCGGCACTTATGGAGTTGCTACCACATGGCTCATTGGCTGAAGCTTCTACCCATGCTGATGAAATGCGTTCTAACCCCAGCGAATTTTGGCAAAAAACAGCTAGCCCATGGCACTATGTATCTGTGCCCAAGGGTAAAACCTACGAAGAGGTCGGTGCACCAAAGCAAGGTGATGCGGTTACCGCGTTAAAGCAATTTACCGAAACTTTAAAAAGCGACACAGCCAGCATTGAAGAGAAGCGCTTAGCCCTTCAGTTCATCGTGCATATCATTGGCGACTTGCATCAGCCACTGCACGCTGGTAACGGCACTGACCGCGGTGGAAACGATGTAAAAGTACGCTTTTTCTGGCAAGATTCTAATTTGCACCGCGTGTGGGATTCGCAAATGCTAGATCAGCGCGACCTGTCCTATTCTGAGTGGACTAAGTGGCTTACACAAACCATTAGCTCAGAAGACATTCGCAGTTGGGCGACAACAGACCCTATGGTATGGATTGAAGAAAGTACCGCTATTCGAGATACCATCTACCCAGATAATGCCAACAACATGAGTTACGACTACCTGTACAATCATTTACCTACAGCGAAAAAGCGTTTGCAGATGGCTGGTATTCGCATCGCAATGTATCTGAATCAGGTATTTGAAGAAGCGAACAAGTAGGTTTTAACTAACACCATCGTCAATTCCAAGTTGTATTAAGACTGATCAATTAGACTTATTGGTATTAGCGGAAACGCTGCAAGCATTAAAAACAAAAACGGAGGCAATACGCCTCCGTTTTTTAATTCTCAAAGCAGGTAGCTTCTGCTTACTGTTTAGCTTTAATCTAAATCTAGCGGCTCAGGAGAAAGAATAACGCCGGTGCTATCTGCATAAAGGTGGTCTTCAGGTAAAAACGTTACGCCACCAAAGTTAACCGGCACGTCAACTTCGCCAATGCTTTCACACTCGGCATTTACTGGAATTGCGGCAACGGCTAATACGCCAATATCAAGTTCAGCAAGACTATCGACTTCGCGAACGCTACCGTAAATTACAACGCCTTCCCAATCGTTATCAATAGCGACTTGAGCAGATGATGCATCAAATAGCGCTCGACGGCTTGAACCCCCGCCATCTATTAGCAGTACTTTACCCGCACCCGGCTGAGCAAGCACACGGTCAATAAGACCTCGGTCTTCAAAGCATTTAACGGTGGTAATCTCCCCACCAAAAGAATAACGGCCACCAAAGCTTGCGAAAATCGGATCTACTACGTCTACGCTGTCAGCAAACAAGTCGCATAATTCAGATGTGTTGTATTCCATTATTTTGCCTTACTAAAATTGAGAAGCGTTGAAGCTCTATGCTCGTTAAACCTAGCATAGCATTAATTAAGGTGATGCAAACGGTTGATTTAGCGCGTTTCATCAAATTTTTATGTTTTGTTAAAAAAGCAATGATTAAGCGCAGATGAGCATTAATTGAGCACGTATTTTGCTTCATGCATTTAGCTAAAATTGTTCTGCTAAAAAGTTTTGTTTAATAACCACTTTCCCCGTATATGCAAAGGGTGCATGGCAAAAAATAAAAATCGCGTTAAATGTCAAAAAAGTTTCTTTTTTCCGTCACCCACTAGTCATAGACACACTTTAGCCTGTGCATTAATTAACCGATAGAGGACAAGGCGATGTTGATGAAATCCTTGACCAAGTACGACACTGACTTATTTTATCGCCTCTACAAACTGACGCAAAAAAGAGACTGTAGAAGTATCGTCTGGCTGTCGAAAACAGGTGACGGTTACCTATACTTTGTTATCGGTATGCTGCTTTGGGCATTTGAGCCAGAGCACGGTGAGCTTTTCCTTTACACAGCGCTGATGGCATATGCGCTGGAGTTACCCATCTATGTGCTGCTTAAGAAAATGTTCAAGCGCCCTCGCCCTTGCGATTTTCTAATGAATTTAACAGCACATGTCACGCCTTCTGATAAGTTTTCTCTACCTTCAGGCCACACCGCTGCTGCAACACTCATGGCGTGTATAGTTGCGCACTATTACCCGCCTTTCGCTCTGCTGGCCTACTGCTGGGCCGCACTTATTGGGCTATCGCGCGTGCTACTCGGTGTACATTATCCCTCCGACGTGGTCGCAGGCTCTCTACTAGGCGTAACTATTGCAACTCTAAGTATTTCAATTCTGGGGTAGTATGAAATTATTGTATGGTGTGCAAGGCACCGGTAACGGACATATTGCTCGAGCACGAATTATGGCAGCGGCATTGGCTGAACGAGACGATGTAAGCGTTGACTTTGTTTTTACCGGTCGTGCCCCCGAAAAATATTTTGATATGGAAGTGTTCGGAGATTACCGAACATACAAAGGGCTTAGCTTTATTACTAAAAGCGGGCGCGTAGACAAATGGTCTACCGTTAAAGACGCCAACCTTCGTCAGCTCAATAAAGATATAAAAGCATTCGATACCAGCGGTTACGATTTGCTGGTTAACGACTTCGAACCCGTAACGGCCTGGGCTGCAAAGAAACAGGGGTTACCTTCTATTTCTATAAGCCACCAGGCGGCGTTCACGTACAATGTGCCTAAAAGTGGCAATACCATTTTCGATAGTTTTATAATGAAGCTATTCGCGCCTACCGATCTCCAACTAGGTGTGCACTGGTATCATTTTAATCAGCCTATCATTCCGCCTTTCGTTGCAGAAAAGCCTTTGATAACGTCGGGTAACGGTCACGTTTTAGTTTATTTACCGTTTGAAGATGTAGAAGATATCCAACAAATGCTTGAACCGCTAAGCGATCAAGTATTCGAATGCTTCCATCCAAATATTGAAGAAGCGAAAGAGGCGGGCCATATTCATTGGCACCCGACCTCAAAAAAGCACTTTCAAAAGGCGTTACAGCATTCTAGTGGTGTCATTGCAAACGGTGGTTTTGAGCTATCGAGCGAAGCACTCCAGCTGGGCAAAAAGCTGTTAATTAAACCGTTACACGGTCAGTTTGAGCAGCTATCCAATGTGTTAACCCTTAACAAATTAGATTTATGCCAGACCCTGTTTCAGCTTGATACCGATATTGTGGAAGAGTGGCTCGACGAGCCTGAAAACGAAGCCATTGCCTTTCCAGATAACCCGAACATCCTAATTGACTGGCTTAAAAATAAAGACTTTTCTGATACAAAAAGCCTGTGCGATACGCTTTGGAAAAACGTTCAATACGGCGATAAAACACAAGAACGTTTATTGGCTCTTGCAATTTAACACCGCAATGCGATGATAACGGCATTTGTCGTATTCTTTGCGGGATTTTTCGTGCTTAAAAAGTCAGTTGTTTTCTTGCTAACACTCACAGCATTGTGTGGCTGTGGTTATAAAGGGGCGCTTTATATTCCTGACGCGCCTGCACAAAACACCTCTACTGAACCAACGTCTTCTGAAAGTGCAGAAGCCGCTGATTCATCTAGCGCCAATACCCCCTCCCCCGCAACTACTTCTGGAGAGCTGAACTAGTGGATTTTTTCGCCTACAGCCAAGGTCAGCTGCACGCTGAACAAGTAGCTGTTTCTGATATTGCAGCCCAGCACGGAACGCCGGTTTATATTTATTCACGCGCTACGTTAGAGCGCCATTGGCATGCCTTTAACGATGCTATCGGTGAACATCCTCACCTTGTATGTTATGCGGTAAAAGCTAACTCAAACATTGGTGTATTAAGTGTTTTAGCGAAGTTAGGATCAGGCTTTGACATCGTTTCAGCGGGTGAATTGGCGCGTGTTATTGAAGCCGGTGGTGACACAAGCAAAGTGGTATTTTCAGGCGTAGGCAAAAAGCACGACGAGATTCGCTATGCCTTGGAACAAGGCATTATGTGCTTTAACGTAGAGTCAGAGCCAGAGCTTCATCGCATTAACCAAGTGGCCAGTGAAATGGGCGTACAAGCCCCTATTTCGCTTCGCATAAACCCTGATGTGGATGCTAAAACTCACCCTTACATCTCTACGGGATTGAAGGCCAACAAATTTGGTATTGCTCGTGAACGCGCACTTGCTACCTATGAACTAGCTGCATCGCTACCACATTTAAATGTGGTTGGCATGGACTGTCACATAGGCTCACAACTTACTGAAATTGGCCCATTTGTAGATGCATTAGAGCGCTTACTTCTGCTTATTGATGAATTAGCCGAGCGCAACATTATTATTGAGCACTTAGATGTAGGTGGTGGTCTTGGCGTGACTTATAACGACGAGCAACCGCCTCATCCAAAAGCCTACGCACAAGCCATGGCTGAAAAAATGGTAGGCCGTGAAAACTTAAAGCTTATCCTTGAACCTGGTCGTGCTATTGCAGCTAACGCGGGTATTTTGGTCACTGAAGTTGAATTTATCAAAGAAGGTGAAGAAAAGAGTTTCGCTATCGTCGATGCTGCCATGAACGACTTACTGCGCCCTGCCCTTTACTCTGCGTGGCAAAATATTATTCCTGTGAAAGAAGAAAGCACGGCAGCGCTTCGAACCTATGACGTTGTAGGGCCGGTGTGCGAAACCGGTGATTTCATTGGAAAAGATCGCGAATTAGCCATTGAGCCTACCGACTTACTTGCTGTACGCAGCGCCGGTGCCTATGGTTTTGTGATGGCCTCAAACTACAACAGCCGCTGTCGACCAGCGGAGATTATGGTAGACGGCGATAAAGCAATTGTGGTTCGCGAACGAGAAAAACAAAAAGATCTCTGGCAAGGTGAGTACAAACTTCCGTAAACTAGAGACAAACTAACAAGATAGATGCGCGTTTAATGCAGGTTCAATTTTCTAAAATGCACGGCTTGGGTAACGATTTCATGGTTATTGATAACGTTACTCAAAACGTCTTTTTCTCCAAAGAAAAAATTCAGCAATTAGCTAACCGAAACTTCGGTATTGGCTTCGACCAGCTGTTGATGGTAGAACCGCCATACGACCCTGAACAAGATTTCCACTATCGTATCTTCAATGCAGACGGCTCAGAGGTAGAACAATGCGGCAATGGCGCGCGCTGTTTCGCCCGCTTTGTTAAGCAAAAAGGCCTAATTAACCGCAACAAGATAGTGGTAAGCACCAAAGCAGGTAAGATGGTGCTTTATCTAGAAAAAGATGGTCAGGTTACCGTGAATATGGGCAAACCTGAGTTTGAACCTGCGAACATTCCGCTTACGGCCAACAAGCAAGAGAACACGTATATTTTACGTGTTGGCGAACGCACCTTGTTTATTGGATCAGCGTCGATGGGCAACCCTCATTGCGTTATGGAAGTAGACGATGTGAATACGGCCAACGTAGCCGAAATTGGCCCACTTGTTGAAAAGCACGAGCGCTTTCCCGAGGGCGTAAACGCGGGCTTTATGCAGATAATTAACGAGTCGCATATCAAACTTCGCGTATTTGAGCGTGGTTCAGGTGAAACCTTAGCCTGCGGTAGCGGTGCATGTGCAGCAGTTGCAATTGGTCAAATACAGGGTAAATTAAGTAAAGACGTACGGGTAGATTTGCCCGGAGGCAGTTTACGTATACGCTGGCCAGGCCCAGATAGCGTTTTAAAAATGACAGGGCCTGCCGAACACGTATATGACGGACATATAAATTTATGAGCGAAGTATCAGGGCAATCTAACGCCACGCAATTAATTGAGCCATTTAACGACACAACGGAATTGTCGAGTGCTGATGTGCGCGCGTTCTTATTACAAAACCCTGAGTTCTTTGCCGAGCATGCCGACATTCTCGAAAAAATTAAGCTTCCCCACGAACACAAAGGCAGTGTTTCACTTGTAGAAATTCAGAGTGATCAGCTTAGACAAAAGGTCAGACAGCTTAATTACAAACTAAATCAGTTAGTCACTATCGCGAAACAAAACGAGAAAATTTATCGCGTTTATACCGATTTAAACGTACAGCTACTGCGCTGTGAAAGTGTCGCCGAAGTGCAGTTTACCTTAGAAGATGTACTGCAAGAGCGTTTGCAGTTGTCCTCAGCAGTAATCAAAAGCTTTAAAGGCCCTCACGCTATTCCTGAGCTGCAACAGCGCCTCTTCACGGAAAAGCGCTTTAAAAATACTAACTTCTTCTTTGGTCGTTTGTCACAACACGAACGTCAACTTCTTTTCGGCGAAAGCCCTGCAGAATCTGTGGCGTTAATGCTGCTTGGCGATAACCGCGAATTAGGTATTTTGGGCATTAGCAGCAGCGACGCCAGCCACTTTACGCCAGATATGGATACCCTCTTGCTACAACAGCTTCAGCAAGTACTAAATATCATCTTGCCTGAAATGATGGGATATTAAGTGCTGTGTCTACGGACGCCTTAATCAGCGAACCGTGTCAGCAATGGCTCGATAAATTTCTACTTCATTTGCAGGTAGAGCGCGGTTTATCCCTTCACACCATCAAAAATTACCGGCGCCAGTTAACCGAAGTGGGAAAATTACTTGGGCTTTACGAATGGTCTGGGCTCACGCCAAGCGATATCAAGCGTGTAATGGCCGATGCGAAAATGTCAGGGCACAGTCCGCGTAGTATTGCGCTTAGACTATCGGCACTAAGAACATTCTGCCAATACCTTATCGAACATCAGCAGCTATTCAGTAACCCCGTAGAAGGCATTCAAGCACCGAAACAAGGAAAGTCATTACCAAAGCAGCTAAGCGTAGACGAGATGCAGCAGTTACTCAATGCCTCGCCTCGAAGCAGTGACGATGATGAAGGCATGCAGTTAAGAGATGTAGCCATGTTTGAGCTGCTTTATGGATGCGGGCTGCGCTTAAGCGAACTTACCGGGCTTAATTTAGCCGACTGTTTAAAAGACGGTACGGTGAAGGTCATGGGTAAAGGGAGCAAACAGCGAATATTGCCATTGGGTCGACATGCACAAAAAGCGCTAAATGCATGGTTAAAAGTACGCCCTGCTTATGCGTCGCCTTACGAAAGTGCAGTATTTGTCAGTAAGCGTAAAACTCGAATATCAAATAGGCAGGTTGCTAACCGCTTGGATAAAATGGCAAAAGAGCAATCTCTGTCGCAAAAAGTAAGCCCCCACAAACTGCGCCATTCTTTCGCTACTCACGTATTAGAATCTAGTGGCGATTTGCGTGCGGTACAAGAACTGTTAGGTCACGCTAACTTATCGACAACACAAGTGTATACCCACCTCGACTTCCAGCATCTCGCCAACGTATATGATGCCGCCCATCCGCGGGCGCACAAGAAATAAAGCTAACCTAAGGTTTCATCATGCAGTTTTTCAGGTCTATTAACAAAGTTGAGGCTATGACCTTCGACCTTGACGACACCCTTTATAACAACGACCCTATTATTCGTCAGGCCGAAGAAGCGCTTCAAGCGCATATTGCTGAGCACCACAAGTTAGCCTCCGCGTTGTCGGCTAACGACTGGCTAGCACTTAAGCGTGCTGCAATAAAAAAAGACCGGCGCTTAGCCTCTGACATGGGTCAGCTTAGACGTGTAGTGCTTACTGCCGCATTGTCTAATACGACTCCTGAAAAGTTAACAACAGACCTGACCAGTAATGGTGAGCTAAGTGATGCAGTAGAGGCATGCTTCAACTGCTTTTACGATGCAAGAAGTAACTTTGAGCTTACGGACGAGGTGCACGAAGCGTTAAAAGCCGTTAGCAGTAAGCTGCCGCTTATTGGCATTACTAACGGTAACGTTAACGCAGAAAAAATAGGGATTGATAGCTATTTTGAAACCATTCTCCATGCCAGCACATCACGCCCCATGAAACCAGCCCGCGATATGTTTGATGAAGCGGCAGCACTATTACACATTGCACCGAAACACATTCTTCATGTAGGCGATAATATTATTAAGGATGTACAAGGAGCGGTTAACGCTGGTTATCAAGCCGCATGGTTTGCCTGTAACAGACCCATGAAATTAGCCAACGAGCCTGTGAGCATACTGCCTCACGTAGTACTAGATAACCTCAACGAGTTAACCCACTTCTTATAAATAAAGGGGTCAGAGTCAGGACTTTGCCCCCGCAATTTTAGTTATCTTCTAGTACGTTTTGGCGCATGGATTCGCAGGGGCTTTGACAAACCGGTCTCCCAACCACTTTGGCTGGAACGCCCACCACGGTAACGTGAGCTGGTACGCTATTAAGTACAACGCTGCCGGCGCCGACTTTTGAGCCTTCGCCGATTTCGATATTTCCTAGGATCTTGGCACCTGCGCCAATTAACACACCTTGGCGAATTTTGGGGTGACGATCGCCTGACTCATTACCCGTACCGCCTAGCGTTACGCTCTGCAAAATAGACACATTATCTTCTACTACCGCAGTCTCACCCACCACAATACCGGTAGCGTGATCGAACATAACACCTTTGCCAATTCGCGCAGCTGGGTGGATGTCTACACCAAAACTTGATGAATTACGGCTTTGCAAAAATAAGGCTAACTGGTGGCGTCCGTGAACCCAAAGGTAGTGCGCCATCCGGTGTACCTGCACGGCGTGGAAACCTTTAAAGTGAAGCAAGGGAGTAAGGTAGTCATTCACTGCGGCATCCCGCGCATTTATCGCGATAATATCGGCGATGGCTGCCTCGCTAATGCTTGGCTCTAATAAGTAAGCTTCATCGAACACCTCACGTATAGCAAGCGCAGGCATCACGTCATCAGCCATTTTGTTTGACAAAATGAAGCTTAGCGACGACTCGAAATTATGGTGCGCAAGAACACTGGCATGCACATAGCTAGATAGCAAAGGTTCGTTGTCAGCAACAATTTGCGCTTCTTGTTTTAGCGTCGACCAGAAATCGATGGGCGTTGAAAGTGCGGTCATGAGCATGTCCCGTTAGTGTGCTGTCTGTGTGCCAATATACGTCGTAAAAAATTGGGGCCGTGTGCTTTTTCAGCTTGCCTAAAGTGGCTTAACTCTTTTGCTAACTCTCGCCTTGTATGAAAGTGCAGAGGCAAACAAATGAAAGAACAGAAAGTTTACCCGAGTTTGGCGTGATGCAATACCGATGTGATACCTGCCAAGCGCATAATTCGATCAATTTATCGTATTAATTCGTTATAGCTAATAACTGTATCTTTTATTTGCGTACCTATGAGCCTTACGTCGGTCACACTAGGCTCTGTCACTACTTAATTAGAACGGTTAAAGCGCCCGTTTCTTTCATTGAGAGGTGTGCATAACCGCACACCTTAAATAGGCAAAAAACCGCGCTTTTATTTAACGAAAAGGGCGAAAAACTGGACTGTATAAATTAACAGTCAGATGGCATAATAGGCCGCTGCTAAATGTATAACATTATCAACTAACAGGTACCGCACTATGGATGTATCTCGACTGCTAGACGAGCTTAACGATAAACAGCGTGAAGCAGTAGCAGCCCCATTATCAAATGCTCTAGTATTGGCTGGCGCAGGTAGTGGTAAAACCCGCGTATTAGTACATCGCATTGCGTGGTTGATGGAAGTCGAAAACATCGCACCTTATTCTATTTTAGCGGTTACCTTTACCAATAAAGCAGCGAAAGAAATGCGCGGCCGTATTGAATCTTTAATGGGTCGCAGCCTACACAATATGTGGATTGGTACCTTTCACGGGCTTGCACATCGTTTGTTGCGCGCGCACCACGCTGAAGCAAATTTGCCTGAAAATTTTCAGATTATCGATTCTGACGATCAGTACCGTTTGATTCGCCGCATTTTAAAAGCCATGAATTTAGATGAAAAGCATTGGGCCCCTCGTCAAATCCAGTGGTACATAAATGGCAATAAAGACGAAGGCCTGCGCCCACAGCACATCGAGACTCACGGCGATCATATCCAAAAAACCATGCGTGAAGTCTACGCTGCATATCAAGACGCCTGCGATCGTTCAGGCTTGGTAGATTTTGCCGAGCTATTGCTGCGCGCTCACGAGTTATGGGCAAAGAACCCTGAAGTGTTGGCCCACTATCAGCGCCGTTTCCGTGCTGTGTTAGTTGACGAGTTCCAAGATACCAACAATATCCAATATGCATGGCTTCGCATGCTTTGTAGCGGCGACAATAACAACATTATGATTGTTGGCGACGACGATCAGTCTATTTACGGTTGGCGCGGTGCAAACGTAGATAATATTCAGCATTTTCTTAAAGACTTTAATGAACCTACCACTATTCGTCTTGAGCAGAATTACCGTTCTACTGGGAACATTCTGAAAGCAGCGAATACGGTTATCGACAACAACACGGGCCGTTTAGGGAAAGAGCTGTGGACAGAAGATGCCCAGGGCGAACTTATTTCTGTCTATGCCGGTTTTAACGAACTCGACGAAGCCCGCTTCATTGTTTCAAAAATTAAAGACTGGCTAAATCAAGGCAACGCCCTTAGCGACACCGCTATTCTTTACAGAAACAACGCCCAGTCTCGAGTACTGGAAGAAGCCCTGCTACATGAAGGGTTGGCCTATCGCATCTACGGTGGTTTGCGCTTCTTCGAACGCCAAGAAATTAAAGATGCCCTTGGCTATATGCGCATGGTAAGCCACCCGCACGACGATGCTGCTTTCGAGCGTGTGGTAAACACTCCAAGTCGCGGTATTGGAGAGAAAACCCTTTCACAAGTGCGCGACACTGCACGTATGCATAACTGTTCTATGTGGCAAGCCAGCCAGCTGCTTATCAACGAAGGTGGCTTTAAAGGCCGTGCATTAAACGCTATGCAAAGCTTTGTTTTGCTTATTACCGAGCTAGAGCAAGCCACGCTAGACGAGCCTCTTGACCAGCAGGCCGATAAAGCCATTCGCCAGTCAGGCCTGTACGCCATGTACCAAGCAGAACGCGGAGAAAAGGCCCAGGCTCGACTGGAAAACTTGGAAGAGCTGGTCAGTGCTTGTAAGACTTTTATCGTACCTGAAGAAGCGGAAGAAATGTCGCCGCTGGCCGCGTTTTTGGCCCACGCTTCCCTTGAAGCAGGGGAAACCCAAGCAGATAAAGACCAAGATGCTGTGCAAATGATGACTATCCACACTGCAAAAGGCCTTGAATTTCCACTAGTGTTCCTAGCTGGCGTAGAAGAAGGTATGTTCCCTAGCCAGATGACCAACGACGAACCAGGCAGGATGGAAGAGGAACGCAGACTTTGTTATGTTGGTATGACTCGCGCTATGCAAAAGTTGTATATCACTTACGCAGAAAGTCGTCGATTATATGGTCAAGATAAGTATCATACGGCTTCGCGCTTTATTCGCGAGATGCCAGCAGATTGTGTGGAAGAAGTCAGACTAAAATCCACTATATCGCGGCCTGTACACAATCGCTTTAGCCAAGCTACCTCGCACGCCAGTTTTGAAGAAACAGGCTTTAGTTTAGGTGAGCGCGTAGTGCATCGTAAATTCGGGGCAGGTATTGTGCTTAACTACGAAGGCAGTGGTGAGCATGGTCGAGTTCAAGTAAACTTCGATGAATTTGGCAGTAAATGGCTGGTACTTGCTTACGCAAAACTGGAGAAGGCGTAGCGTTATTAATTGGCAAGGTAGCCTAACTCTGAGTTGGAATGTATGCAGCAACACGTGCTGATCATCGAAAATGGTGAAGGCAACCTTGAACTTATTGCGAAGTTAGTACGCCGTTCTAGCCTTACGCCCGTGGGCGCTACGTCGCTCACCGAAGGAAAGGCACGCTTTGCACAAGAAATGCCTGAAAGTTTCTTGTGCGCCATTGTTGCTTACTCATTACCCGATGCGCCTAAAGGGGAAGCCATCGACTTTGCCGTCGGATCTTTCATTCCTACCATTGCAACAACAGAAAACCTAGATAATGCTATTCGCGACAAGGTTCTTGAACGAGATGTTGTCGATTACATTCCCAAAGAAAATTCGCAAAACTACGACTATCTTAACCGCTTGATAAGCCGCCTAGAAAAAAACAAATCTACCGGCGTTGTAGTGGTGAGTACCAATCGTGTTTTACGCTCAAAAACGGTTTCATTACTTCAGCGTCATAATTTTATTGCCTTTGAATGTTTAACAGCTACCGACGCAATGCAGTGCCTTTCTGAACACAAAAATGTACGTCTTGTCATCACTGATGATACGCTGCCCGATATGACGGGAACACATTTTGTCGCTAGCTTAAGAAAAGCATTTTCTAAAGAACAGCTTGCCATAATGGGCGTTGCTGGAGGTAAAGGTATGCTAATGTCTGCACACTTTATCAAAAGCGGCGCTAATGACTTCTTGCGCGTACCGTACTGCCATGAAGAGTTTTTGTGTCGCGTAATGCAAAACGTCGAATATATAGAAAGTGTTGAAGAAATTCGCCGCGTGGCAAATACGGATTATTTAACGGGCCTTCCCAACAGACGCCACTTCTTTTACATGGTAACGGTACAGCATCAAAATTTATCTGATGATCATGCCTTGGCACTTATCGACCTCGACTTCTTTAAGTCAATTAACGATACCCATGGCCATGACGCCGGTGACATTGTGCTAAAGGCCATGGCGGCACTCATTGAGTTTTACTTCCCTGATGAAATTATTTCGCGCTTTGGTGGTGAAGAGTTTTGTATTTACATGCCTTCAACGCCGCTTAATGAAGCCTGTGAACGCTTAGAAGATTTTAGAAAAGTGGTAGAAGCTGAAGTTATCCAGCTTCCCAAAACCGATATAAAAGTGACCTGCAGTATTGGAGTTAGTGGCGTTCATACTCAAAGCGTGGATAAGCTACTAAGCCTTGCAGACAAGCAACTGTATGCTGCCAAAAATAGTGGGCGTAACCAAGTGAAGTGCGACCCTGTGGATACACCTCGTCGAGAGCAGGGATCCTTACCTTAGCTTCATGAGCTATTTCTTTAAACCCTACCTTTAAATGGCTTGCAGGCGCCGCGTGTTTTGCTGGCTTATTCCATACTCTCTTTTATTATTTGTTTTTGCGCTTTTCGTTGGCTGCGGTAATTAACCAACGAGTCGGCACTAAACAAGATAAGTGCAAGCCACACAAAGCCGAAAGTAACCAAGCGCGATTCTTCAAGGGGTTCGCCGTACAGGTAAACTGCCAATATAAACATAAGCGTTGGGCCAATGTACTGAAAGAAGCCCAGCGTTGAATACATAATGCGTCGCGCTGCAGCAGTAAAGCAAAGCAGGGGCGCAGTGGTAACAATACCTGCCGCTAGAATAAGGGTGTTTAAGGTAGCGTCATTATTAAATAAGTTACTGTATTCAGAACCAAAGAATACCCAGTAGACGATAGCTAATGGCGATAACATTAAGGTTTCAATGAATAGACCTGGTAGCGAGTCTACTGCCACTTGCTTACGTAATAAGCCATACACGCTGAAGCTTCCGGCGAGTACTAAGGCAATCCAGGGCACGTGACCGTATGAGAAAATAAGAATTGCCACGCCAATAACTGCGAGCCCAACCGCTACGCGCTGCAGATTGCGTAACCTTTCGCCTAAGAAAAGACGACCTAAGAAAACGTTGATAAGGGGGTTAATATAATAACCCAGGCTCGCATCAAGAATATGATCGTTATTGATCGCCCAGATGAACAAAAGCCAGTTTGCTCCCAGCAGCAGCCCGGCTACAAACAAAATCTGCATAACCCGCCTATTGCGAAAGGCAGCACCTACTTTTGGCCATTGTTTTAACGCAGCAATTAATCCAACTAAAAGCACAACGGACCAGATTACCCTGTGCATAAGTATTTCAGCAGCGGGTAACACCATCAACTGCTTGAAGTAGACAGGTGCAACACCCCACATACTGTATGCGGCAATCGCGCAAATAACGCCGACTTGGGCGGCACTGGCTTGCTTAGACAAGGCTGGCTCCAACGAGATTCAGGGTAAGAAGGCGCGTATTGTTTATCAGGTTAGATAAATTCACAACCCTTAACGCTTTCCAATGCGGCAAAGGGCGTAAACTGCGCGAAATTTTCAGCATAACCTCGTAAACGGACTACAGAAGAAAGAGCGTTCCCAAGCCCAAAAACGCCACAAAACCAACAATGTCGGTAACAGTAGTCAGGATGACCGAGCCAGACAGTGCAGGGTCTATTTTTAGCTTATCCAAAATAACAGGCACAAACACTCCAGCTACGGCTGCAGCTACAATATTAAACAGTATGGCTAAACAAATCACTAAACCAAGCATAGCGTCAGTGAACCAGAAATATGCCACAACACCTATTACCAGCGCCCATATAACGCCATTCACCCCGCCTACTTTCAACTCTTTTACCATGAGCGCCCTTAAGTTGGCAGGAGTCACCTGCCCTAGCGCAAGCCCCCTTACAATCAGGGTAAGCGTTTGGCTACCTGCAATGCCGCCCATACTTGCCACCACGGGCATTAACACCGCAAGGGCAACAACTTGCTGCAGCGTGCCTTCAAACAGCCCAATAAACCAAGATGCCATAAACGCGGTAAGCAAATTAATACCAAGCCAGAGTGCGCGGTTTTTGGCACTCTTTGCCACCGGCGAGAATAAATCTTCGTCTTCATCCATACCGGCCGAGGCCATCACTTGGCGTTCGTAAAACTCATTGACCAATTCACTCGCTGAGGTCACATCTAAACGACCAAGTAGTTTATTGTTTTCATCAACCACCGGCAGTGACGCCAATCCTGAGCGCTGTACAAGAAGCGATGCATTCATGGTGTCGTCTTCTCCCTGAATAGTGGTCACGTTTTCTTCAGATAAGTCAAATAGCGAAACGTGGTCTTGCGCATTAAACAGGTGACTTATTTTAACCAAGGCAGAAAACTGACCGGAACGGTTCACCAGAAAAATACTATCGCAGTGCTGAGGTATCTCCCGCCTTAACAAACGCAAACCCTCGCGTACTTTGGCGTTCGACGGCAGCACTAACTGTTCGTGGTTCACCCAGTGCCCTATTTGATTGTCGGGAAATTGCGTGGCTTCTCTGAAGTACTTTCGCTCTTTGGAATCCAGTGACTCATACGCCATATCGACGAGGCGTTTTGGCAATGAATCCAGTAGCTCTAGTAAGTCTTCAGCGTCAATATCAGCAAAGATAGACGTCCATTCATTATGAGGCGTATTGTCGATTAGGATTTCCCGAGGATCGCTACGCATCTCAACGAGCACATCAAGCTTACGGTCGCGAGAGATACCGTCCCACACGGCTAGACGTTCTTCGACGGGCAGTGACTCTAGCAGCGATGCAATATAGACCTCGTCTTGCCCGCTTAAAGCAGCAAGTAAGGTGGCGGGGTCGTCAGCCATGCTTTCGGTGACAATCTCTTCTATCAAATCCGGTAATGGCTCTGCCATGCTACACCTCCTATTTTACCGCTAACTTCCTTTACACGCATAAGCACTGACGTTAAGAGATGGTGCATACCCATAGATAAGAATGCTACCCCAACATGTAAGTACCTGTGCCGAAAGCTATATGGTCGCCTTTTTCGTTGTGTAATTCCATTCTGCAAACCACTAATTTACTGCCCTTGCGTATAATCACCGCTGTTGCAATAAAGCGTTCGCCTCGTCCTGGCCGCAAGTAGTCAACACGCATATCAACTGTACCCATGGTGGGCAATCTAATCTGCAGGTCTTCAAGGTGCGCTTCTGTGGTTTTCTTGATGGTCTCTATAATTGAAACTAAACCACCGATGGTGTCTAGCATAGTCGCTGTTACGCCACCGTGAAGAATTTTTTGCATTGGATTGCCGGTAAGCGTAGGTTGCCAATTAAGATGCAACGAAATCTGCGTATCTAGACCAGTACCTTGTGTAACAAACTCCAAGCCCAGCAACTGGTTAAACGGCATATTATCACGAAAAAGTGCAATAACATGATCGATCATAGTTTGATGGTCTAGCTTTTTATTTACCGTAGGCTTTTCATTATCAGGCATTGTGTAATCCACTTACTGTAATAGTATCGATAACAGTACTACTGAACATAACCAGCAAGGAAATTCATCCAACCAATAATATCTCATTAAAATAGATTATTTGGCTCAACGCCGTAGTTAATTTGTTGCCGTCCCTCCAGACAGGATGTACAAAAAACACACAAACAAAGTTATTTAACCTTGATTAACCAAGTCTTCACTGCATTTTAGTCTAGTTTTTTTAATTGCCCCGTGAAGCCGAGCCCAAAAACGCGTAAAATCCTGCGCCATGACAACTGCAATAGCGCCATCAGAATTAACGCCTAAAACCCAGCACGCAAAAACGCCTGAAACCGTCTTAAAAGAGGTATTTGGTTACGATGCTTTTCGCGATGGGCAAGGCGAAGTCATTCACCAAGTATGTGAAGGAAAAGACGCACTTGTTCTGCTACCAACAGGTGGCGGTAAATCGCTGTGCTATCAAATTCCCGCGCTGGTGCGAAGCGGCACCGCTATTGTTGTCTCGCCGCTTATTTCTTTAATGCAAGATCAGGTAGAGCAGCTAAAAGCATTGGGTGTGAACGCCGCCTATCTTAATTCAACGCTCGAAGCCGACGAACAAGCGCGCATAAACGATGCACTCCAATCTGGTAAACTGGATTTGCTGTACGTGTCACCTGAGCGTCTAATGCAGTACTATTTTCAGCAGTCGCTAGCTCACGCCGACATTGCCTTATTTGCCATTGATGAAGCGCACTGCGTTTCCCACTGGGGTCACGATTTTAGGCAGGATTACCGCGCCTTGGGGCAAATAAAGTCTCGTTTCCCCACTATTCCTGTTATCGGTCTAACGGCCACGGCAGATTCAGCAACGCAAGCGGACATACTGACCCAACTTAACCTAAACGACCCGCTTGTTTACAAAGGAAGCTTCGACAGACCCAATATTCGCTACCGCGTAATGAGTAAGTACAAGGCTTTCGACCAAGTTGTAGCTTACGTAAAGCAGCAAGAAGGCAGCGGTATTATTTACTGCAATAGTCGCGCAAAAGTCGACGACCTTCACGCTAAACTATTCAGACAAGGCTTTCGCTGTGCGGCTTATCACGCCGGTATGGATAACGACGAACGAGAGCTTGTACAACGTCAGTTCCTTAACGACAAAATCGACATTGTGGTTGCCACTGTTGCCTTTGGTATGGGAATCAACAAGTCGAATGTGAGGTATGTAGTTCATCACGATGTACCGCGCAGTGTTGAAAGTTATTACCAGGAAACCGGGCGCGCCGGGCGAGATGGCTTGGAATCTGAAGCCTTATTGCTATTTGACGAAAAAGACGCGGCCCGCGTAAAGCAATGGATAGAGCAAGGCGAAATAGCCGAGCGAAATCAAATAGAGCTGCAGAAGTTTGCTGCTATGGAGGCCTTTTCCGAGGCGCAGACCTGCCGCAGGCAAGTACTGCTGAACTATTTTTCGCAGTTTAGTGACAGCGCTTGTGGCAACTGTGATATCTGTCTAGACCCGCCCAAAATGATTGACGGTTTGGTGATAGCCCAAAAAGTACTGTCGTGCGTACTGAGGCTTTCACAACAAGCGTCTAGCCAGTACGTAATTGACGTATTGCGAGGTAAGCAGTTAAGGCGCCTCCAAGAGGCGGGCCACCATCAGCTTTCTACCTATGGTATAGGTAAGGATAAATCGGACAGCTACTGGCATAACATTATCAACCAGCTTGTACATAAAGGGCTTATTCGCGTGGATATTACCGCTCACGCTGCATTGAGGTTGACCGAAGCCGCACGGCCCGTGCTGAAAGGCGACGTTGCCGTTCAGCTTGCCTCACCACGACTTGAATTTAAGCCAGATAAGAAAAAGGCGAAGCAAGCACCGGCTAACTACGACAGAACCCTGTTTACGCGTCTTAAGCACCTGCGCAAAGTATTAGCAGAAGAAAATGAAGTGCCGCCCTATGTAGTATTCAGCGACGCTACTTTGGTTGACATGGCGTGCAAGCTGCCTACTACACGCAACACCTTGCTAGAGGTCAGTGGTGTGGGCCAAACTAAGCTGGAACGCTACGGTGAGGCCTTTATTCAGCTCATCGACGATTATATAAATCGCGACCACTAGAGGCTGTTAAGCCAGCTATAGGATTTTCTTCCCGCCGGCCCCAGGGCATGATATCAACTCAGTGAGCAACACACACTAAGCGTAAGCGTACTCGCCGCCTTTTTCTGATGCAGCTTTGTAAGCTTCTCTGGCATGAACACGCTTAACGTAGCCTTGAATAGCGGTAAAGTCTTTAGCGCGGCCGCTGGCCACCAGCGATTCAAGAGGAAATATCATTTGAACATCAGCGCCACTAGGCGCATCACCTGCAAACCAAGTATTTTTCGCTAAATAAGACTCTACGTAGCGCAAGCTTTGGGCTAGGTTAGGGCCATAGTAGGCATTGAGAATGCCGTCTATTAACTTGTTAGTGATAGGCTTGATGAAAAAGGGCTTTGAACCTTTTTGCCGTGCTTTTTCTAACACTAAGTTAGCGACTAACGGCGGCATTAATGAGCCTTCAGCGAAATGCAGCCAAAACCAATATTGTTGTAGTGCCTCGGGGTCTTGGGGCACAGCAAATGCATCAGTCGCATGATGGCGAACGAGATATTCCACAATAGCGCCAGATTCTGCAATTTCACCATGCGGCGTAGTAAGCACGGGTGAGCGTCCCAGTGGATGAACCGCTCGCAGCGAGTCAGGCGCCAGATTCGTAGTGCTGTCTCGTTGATAGAATTCAATTTTATACTCTACGTCTAGCTCTTCTAAAAGCCACAAAATTCGCTGTGAGCGAGAGTTATTTAAATGGTGAAGTGTTAGCATACTCCGTCCTTAATACGCTTAGTTTAACGCTATTGTTTTTGTGTTGTACTATATACACTTTTTAACGCAAGCGGGTTTACTACTGCCAATAAATTGATAAATTCTATGCAAAACCTCACCAAAGAAGACATCCTACAACATGCCCTTTTTAACGAAGGCAGCGTAGAAATTCGCACAGCGCTACCCGCTACCCCACTTAAAACTCAACAGTGGGTGGAACAGTTTTGTGCTTTGTTTAATTTCAAACTTTCAGAGACCGATTGGGGAGCTGACCGGTTTCAGGCAGTCATAACTGCAAGCGCAAGCGACACTGATTTGCAGTGTATGCTTTGTATAGAATGGCTCTGTGAAGCAATATGGCTGGAGCCTATAGGTAGACAGCAGTCGCCATCGGCAATTTTTAACTACCTTTTGCAAGCATAACACTTAAGTTATCACTGTACTTTGGGTTTGGCTTTTCGTTACAACTAGTATTATCCTAAGAAAAGCACCCGAGTGATAAGAGGGCTTAAAAACATATCTTTCGCCTTTATAAACATCCTCTTACTTAGTGGTACAAGGAATTAACGAGTGGTAACAGCCCGCCTATTTAAGTACGTATCAGCATTGCTCATCAGCTGGATGTTGCTAAGCGTAAACGTTTTGGCTAGCAGTCAGCTTACCGTTAACGAGTCCTTTGAACGGGAGGTCATAAATCTTCATGCGCGATTGTCTGTTGCTCCTGTTAGCGCCACATATTTTGATATTTTAAAGGGAAACACAAAGAACACTTCGGTCAATGCCTCTTTTTCAGATGAACGTATATGGTATTCCACCGAACTCGTTCATACAGGCTACAGTCCTATACCACTAGTACTTAATGTTGACCGCCTAAACGTTGACGATTTGCAGATATTTCTACTTGATAGTAGTGAACGAATTATTAACTCCTATCGCTATCAAGCAGGAAAAGGCGACTATTCTTTAAGGCAGCCTCTTCCTAATATAAGGCTAGCATTTACCCTTCAGCCCTATCAGGACGCTCGCTTACTGATTGCGGTAAAAGACAGAGGGTTAAAGTACTTTCCAATCACCTTGTGGGAAAGAGATCTACTCGCACAGCACGACACCAATATGCTCACTTTGCTTGGCGCAGTAACGGGCATCATGGCGCTGATTGCGCTCTATTTCCTGTTTTCCTACCTGTATCAGCGCATTGCTACCCGCTTTTGGCTTGCCATGTCGTCCCTCGTTCTTTTAGCCTTGTTATTTATCACTGCTGGCGGGTTAGCTATTTGGCCAAGCCTAACTAACGCCAGCGAGCATTTCTATGCCGTCTGTTTTTGCATGCTGTTATTATGCATTGCCAAAGTAACGCACGACCTATTCACCCGAACGCCTTTTTTTTTGCGGTCCCTGAGCTATCTTGTTCCCGTTGTAGCTACCGTCTACTGTTTTACGGTTACCACTTATAACACGTCTATCACACTTCTGCTGTTAACCGCAGGTATGGGGCTTTATCACGTTTTACTGGCAATAGCGTTTAAAGAAAAAGGGAGCCGTGCAGTAAGTATCACCTACATTCTTGCTTGGCTTTCCTTTTTTGCATTCTATGCTTTAGTGACATTAAACCTATTCAGTAATTTGGTTTATACCCTAAACGTTGCTATCGGTATGCTTTTCTTCCTCACTCTCGGTTTTCTATGTTTTGGCTTTGCGGTCATCGCTAAAGAAAACGTGTTAAATCAACGCCAACTTTCAACACAGGCAGAAACTATATCAAGCTTGAATCATTTCTATGATTTATTCAGACATTCAGCAGAAGGTCATTACACCTCAACATGGGATGGAAAGCTTATTTCAGTCAACCCAGCCATGTGTAAAGTATTCGGCTATGAAAGTGAAGAAGAGTTGCTTAATGAAGCCGGCAGCACAAAAGTTTTCTACGCGAATGTTGAAGATAGGCAGGTTTTACTCGGTGAAATATCACAAAACGGCCATGTTACCGGTAGGGAAATTAGAGGTAGGCGACGTGACGGAAGCGAGTTTTGGTTTTCTCTATCCTGTCAAATTCGAGAAAATGACGAAGGCGACTTTCTCTATGGCTCTATCGTAGATATCACCGAAAAGAAGCAGTCAGACTTAAGCCTGCAGTATTTAGCTACCCATGACTCGCTGACGGGCGTATACAACCGGCGACAGTTTGAATCTGTATTCAAAGATAAAGTCGTCAACGCAAGCGACACACCATTGTGTTTGCTGTTTTTAGATCTCGACAGGTTTAAAGTAGTCAACGATACCTGTGGCCATAAAGCTGGTGATGTACTTATTAAAGACATTGCCCGCTTGATTGAGAACACTTTACTTTCAGACGCGCAGCTAGGTCGCCTTGGCGGCGATGAATTTGGCGTTATTTATTCAAACATTGATACCGACGCCGTTTACTTAAATGCAGTAAGGATCCTCAACGCCGTGCAGGCTTATCGCTTTATGTGGGATAACCGCATTTTTAACTTAGGCGTAAGCATAGGTATGGTGGTATGCGACGATAACGATGTCGACCCGGGTCAGTATCTGAGCATGGCCGATGCCGCATGTTACTTCGCTAAAGAGCAAGGCAGAAATCAGGTCCACAGATACGATAGAGATGACGAAAGTATGCAGCGCTACCAGCGCGAGCTTGATTGGGTATCTTCTATTAACAACGCATTGGAAGAGAGTCGCTTCGAGCTTTTTTATCAATCGCTAAGGCCTTTAAGTAAAACTAGTGATGGGCACTATTACGAAATACTTCTTCGCCTAAGAGAAAAAGACGGGAAACTTGTCGAGCCCGCCAATTTTTTACCCACGGCTGAGCGATTTGAAATGAACGTCAGTGTTGATAAATGGGTAGTCACGAATACGTTCAAGTGGCTCTCTGAAAACCCTGAGCACCTCGCAGAATTGAAACGATGCAGCATCAATCTTAACTGCCACTCACTAGCAGATAGAGATTTTACCTTGTTCATTCTAAATGCGTTTGAAACCTTCAATATCCCTTACAACAAAATATGTTTTGAGGTTATTGAGTCGGTAGCCATTATTAAAATGGAAGTCACACTTGCCTTCATGCGCACCTTCAACCGCCTTGGGTGTTCTTTTGCCCTCGACGACTTCGGCAGTGGCTTCTCCTCGTACAACTACCTTAAAAGCTTACCCGTCAGTCAGGTAAAAATTGACGGTATGTTTATTAAAGATATGCTTAACGACAGCGTAGATACGGCTATGGTTGCTTCTATCAACGATGTAGCGAAAGCTATGGGTATGCAAACTGTCGGCGAATTTGTTGAAGATGAAGGCACCATGGCACAGCTAGGCAAAATGGGCGTTGATTACGCCCAGGGCTTCGGTGTTGCTAAACCCGCGCCTCTACGGGAATTTAAGCCCCTCTGATAACTATCCCTGATACACCCTTTACGAAAAAAGTGATAGCACAAGCGTCAACTCGCGTATAATAAAATGGTAGACTTGCAAAAATAGAAGTCATCCCCACTTATTGCCTACTGTCCAAAGCGTAGAAGTAACATGAGTAGCAAACAGCCTAAATACGAATATGTCAGCACCGCAAAGTTACCCACAAGAATGGGTGATTTTAAAATACACGGCTTTGTTGAAGCCAGTGGTCAGGAGCACGTCGCCCTTTCTTACGGAGAGTGGAAAGAAGATGACGTAGTGCCTATTCGTATTCATTCAGAATGCTTAACCGGTGATTCTTTATTTAGTACCCGCTGCGACTGTGGTTTTCAGTTAGAAAAAGCCATGCAAAATATTGTAGATAACGGTCACGGTGTACTGCTTTACTTGCGCCAAGAAGGCCGAGGTATTGGTCTTTTAAACAAAATTCGCGCTTATAACCTTCAAGATAGCGGCATGGATACCGTAGAAGCTAACGAACACCTTGGTTTCGACGCGGACCTTAGAAGTTACGACATTTGCAAGCTAATGTTAGACACACTCAATGTTAAACACGTTGAACTAATGACAAACAATCCTAAGAAGCTTGCAGCACTAAAAGCACTGGGTATTGATGTTGTAGCAAGAAAGCCAATAGATCACGGTATCACCAAAGACAACAAACACTACCTAAAGACAAAGACGGAAAAGCTCGGTCACGCTTTTGATCCGCACGTACTTAAATAAGCTAGGGACTTTAGCAAAGCCGATATAAGCTAACATTTTTTATTTTTTTGAAAGCGCCCACCGAAACGTGGGCGTTTTCCATTCAGCTTCGGTTAATTATCGTTCAAGCAAAATGCATTCAGACTTACCACATTGCGTGTATAAAGCAGCGGCTTTCAGCATAGCAATTCAATACCAGTCCTCGTAGAAAATGCCCTTCTGAGAGGGCAATTATCTAAGCGGATTGGTATAAGGAGAATGTATGAAAAACATAACCTTATCGATAGTTATAGCACTGTCCAGTGCGCAGGCGCTGCCCGCACTGGCACAGTCAAATGCAAGCCTTGCTCAGGTTTCATCTTCAGCTCAGCAATATTCTGATGCCGAATTAGATAGTGCACTTGCGCCCATTGCCCTTTACCCCGATACACTGCTTACCCATATTCTCATTGCTTCTACCTACCCTTTAGATGTAGTTGCAGCCGACCGTTGGCGCCAAAGTAATAAGCATTTAACGCCAGATCAGGTAGAGAATGTGCTGGATGGCGTTTCTTGGGACCCGAGCGTAAAAGCCCTCGCGCCATTCACCGAGCTACTTAATACCTTGGCCAGCGATCTTGAGTGGTTACAGCAGCTTGGCGACAATGTACTTATTGATCAAAGTCGAGTGTTAGATCGTGTTCAGGTACTTAGGCAGCATGCCCATAACACAGGTAACTTGGTAACTAACGACTACATTGAAGTTGAAAGAGAACGAGAAAGCAGTCGAGAAATTATTTACATAGAGCCGCGCCAGCGAGAAGTGGTATATGTGCCATATTACGACCCACATGTTGTCTACGGTAACTGGTGGCACCCAATCTCGCCTATTCGCTGGAGACACCATGTAAGCTATCATCACCATAGCAATGTATATTGGTCTCCCAGTGTTCGCCTTTCTACCTTCTTTTTCTTTGGCAGCGTGCATTGGCACAACCGCCATGTGGTCATCCATCGCGAGCCAGTGCGCAGGTATTATCACGGCAGCCCGAGAAAACGCGTAATAAGCCGTGACTATCGCCGCTGGGAGCATAACACGGTGCATCGCCGGGCACGTTACTCTAACCGCGTGGTTCACAGTGCGCCTGCGCGCTATGAGCATACAGGTGTAACGCGTGTAAAACATGTGTCTAATAAACATATTAGAACGGCCAACCGCACAGCGTATAACGACAATAAGCGCTCAGTTAGCTCTGTGGCACGTACCCATAATGCTAAACAAACAAAGCGGACGATTGAGCCTAAACAAGTAACCCCGCTTAGAGAAATTCGCCAGCCGAATAAACAGAGCTCTGTAAAGCGAAAACAGTCGATAGAGCATGCACTGAAACGAACTCAAGCGGTGGCTAAAAGGGAAAAGCCAACGCGTGACAATGCACTTAAAGCGTTGAAACGTGACAAGCCAGCCAGAATAGCGCCTTCGCCACAGTCTAAGAGGTATGCAAACAACCATGGTGCGGTGCAAGGCTCAGTGAAGCAAAAAGTTAACCGTCAACGGGTTGAAAGAACAAGCCCACAACACCGTTCCATTGCCCGTGAAAGCAGTAAGCCTAAACGTATTGAGCGAGCGGACAGTAATAGGTCGGTAAAACAGTCTCAGCGAGAAACGTCACAAAGGCAGATGTCTCGGGTAGAACGCAGCGTTTCAAAAGGGAATGGTTTTAAGCACTGATTTTATGGGTTAACTTTAAACACTCGCCTTTCAGTAAACACGGACAAGGACGGTTAGTTCAATAGCGGCTTGCAGATTAAGCGTTTGCACGCCGCTTTTTTTATTTTGTTCACTGCGCTAACTCGTGATACCTCACTAAAGCTTCTACAAAGCGAAGTGGAGACTGGGGGTTAAGGTTGAAATACAATGAAGGTTCAATAAGCTCAAGCTCCATTATCGCCCAGTGATTACTCTGTCTCACCAAATCAACCCGCGCATACAATGCATCACACGGCATAGCTGCCAGTGCTTTTTCAGCGATAGCCAGTTGTTCACCGTCTACGGCAATAGAGTGTAAACTTCCGCCATGCTCTTCTTGCACACGAAAGTCGCCTTTTTGTGGCACCTTCTTAATAGCATGGCTGAACTCCCCACCGAAATAAAACAGCGAGTATTCACCTTCATCAACAACACTACTTAAGAACGGTTGGATCATGAAATCCCGCTGTTGAAATGTATCGAAAAGTACTCTCTGATTTACATGCCCCTCACGCCAGTCGGCGGCAGAAAGCTTGAAAGTATCATCAGCGTTAGCACTAAGCGTGGGTTTAATCACCACAGTGTCACAGCCAAATTGCGCAAACGCTTCCTCTATAACATTGTTATTGAACTCGCTTCCCCACATTGTTTCGACAATAGGAACCCCTTTGCCCTGCAAGTCTTTAAGGTAGTGCTTTTCAATATTCCACTTCATCAAAGATATCGGGTTTAACAACACCGCACTCGACGCCTCAATGTCTTCTAAACAAGCTAAAAATTCTTCAGCGTGCTGCTGATAATCCCATGTGCTGCGAACAATAACATAGTCAAACTTATTCCAATTTGGTGAGGCGCTATGCCAGGAGACCGTTTTTACAGCCCACCCGCGTTGTTCGAAAAACGGTATTAATAATTCATCATAGACGAAAAAATCTTCAAGATTATCGGTCGATAAAAAAGCGATAGCAGGCATAACAAAATCCTTAGCTTGTACGAGCCTTGACGCATTAACTCTATGTAATAAATGAGATATCTATACCAAAGTTAAATAGCGTAGAAACCACGATTTACGTAGACTAGCGAGAAATTAGCACACCCACCTTTTTTAACCTACACTTATTGCAAAATAACCATCGGAGATTGGCATGCAGTACCCTTGGCTCCTTGAAGGTCATAAAATTTTTCGCGTTGTAATTGCTGTTCAATTACTCATTGCTTTCGCTATTGGTGTGTTTACAGGTGAAGTTTTACCTGCGTTTATTTTTGGTGTCCCAATTGCAGCTTTACCGCTCGTGCTCAGTCTTCAAAACCCCTACTCGGCTATAAGTCGTCACGCAATGGCAATAGGTGTTCAGCTCCTTACTGCACTGCATATTCACCAGTCTTTTGGATTAATTGAAGTCCACTTTGAAATTTTTGTACTTCTTGCCTTTCTTTCTTATTTCAGAGATTGGAAAGTAGTGGCCACGGGTACCGCCGTTGTTGCTGTCCATCACATTTCATTCTTCTTTTTACAGTCTGGCGGAGCGCCGTTGATGATTTTTGAGGAAGGTCACGTAACTTTCCCTATCCTGCTTATGCATGCTGCTTTTGCATTGTCTGAAGGTGGTGTGTTGATGTACATGGCAAAGCAAGCCCACCAGGAAGGTGCAGGCGCCGCCGAACTACGCCTAGCCATTGAAACCATGCAGCAGTCTGATGGCAAGCTTGATTTGTCCGTTGAGCTAAATCGTGACAATAAAATAGTAAAGCCTTTCGCTGAACTTATTGACCAAGTGAAATCCCTTATTGAGCTTGCTTCTAATTTAACAGACGAGGTTGTTAGAGGCTGTGGCAAAATGGAACTCGCTGCGAATAACATGTTCGAAATTAGCAAAAATACTGACCAAGAAATTGCTATGGTTTCGGCATCGTCAGAAGAAATCGCACAAACCATGCAGCTTTCAACAGAGCAAACGACCCTTGCGAGCGACAAAGCATCGGCAGCGCAAAATGCGTCTCAGTCTACGCGGGACTCTATCTCGAAATCTAGTCATACCATCGACTCACTTCGCAATACGTTGAATGAAGCAGCGCAAACTAACACCGCATTAAATGAACAATGCTCTCACATTTCCGATGCCATGCGCTCAATTACCGCTGTCGCTGAACAAACTAACCTATTGGCACTCAACGCTGCCATTGAATCTGCCCGTGCTGGTGAACACGGTCGCGGCTTCGCCGTAGTAGCCGACGAAGTACGCACCCTTGCAATTCGCTCAAAAGAAAGTGCAGACCAAATTACCAGTATTACCGAACAACTCGTTGCGCAAACGGCGAGCTCGGTTGATCAAATGCAAACCTGTATACAGCTGGTCGATGAAGCTGTTGTTTCAAGTGAAAACGCCACCTCGGCTATGACAGAAATTATGCAGCAAATTCGTGAAGCCAGCGAAAGTATGACTGAAATAGCCACCTCTGCTGTAGAACAGGAAACCGCATCATCTTCCATTGCGCAAAGTACCGCGCGTTTGAGTGAGTTTACTTCTGAAGAGCTTGCTACCGCTGAATCCCTTGCAGGTGAACTTGAAGTCTTGTCACAAATATCTCAACGCATGCGCGGCGCTATTGAACGCTTTAAACTTTAGGCGCAAAGCCTGAAGCATGATTAAAGACGTTTTGCTGTATGCATAAAAAAGGGAGCTGGCTACTACTTGTGTTATGGGCGGTAGGTTTACTCACCGCCTTGTTAGTATATGGGCAGCGTCAACTATCAGAATTCGACCCTAACGGCGAGCTACTGCACCGCACTACTGCGCCAGACTTTGACGCATCCCTTGTAGCCTTACTAAAAAAGCAGGATATCCAACCAGGATCTATCATCCATGTGGGAACGCAGTCTCGCTGTTATTGCGACACGCTTACAACGCCACACCAGTCTCAACTTCACTTAAAACTGGGAGATGATTTTCACCAAGTCAGGCTGGATGTGGAAGATGTACCTGAACTAGCGGCTATGCTTGAGGCCGTGCCTGCACTTATCGTGTTAGATAAACAAGAGCAACTTCGCTATTTAGGCCCTTACGCCACAGGTTATGGATGCTTTACTGGCAAAAACCTCGTCCAACAAGTGGTAAGCTACACCACGCAACTTCCCTATTCCGGTGCAGTTATCAATACTGATGCTACGGGTTGTTTCTGCTAAAACGCTGGCACAAATTATGTATTCTTCTTTGTATATTGCAATATTACTTTAGGCAGAGCAAAAAACAGGCAAATTTTGCACACTCATTGCTCTGACGTGAAAGCTTTACAAGGAGCCCACTATGTCTAAGCGCGCTACTCTATACCGAATGGTTACCCCAGAGCATATTTGCCCCTTTGGACTCAAATCAAAAGACCTGCTCGAGAGAAAAGGCTACAAGGTTGATGATCATCATTTGTCTAATCGCAGTGAAACCGACGCATTCAAAGAAAAGTACGATGTGAAAACAACCCCGCAGACGTTCATAGGCGATAAGCGTATTGGCGGTTATGACGACTTGCGAGATTACTTTGATTTAAAGCAAGAAAGCGAATTTGGGTCGCGCTACACGCCTATAATCGTAATTTTTTCTTTAGCAGCACTCATGGTATTCGCGCTTATGCTGAAAGGCGGCCTACCAACGGGGTTAGAGCCTTTTATATTGAATTTCATTGGAGTGGCTATGGTGATACTTGCCCTTCAAAAGCTGCAAGACTTAGTGGCTTTTTCAAACCAGTTTATCACCTATGACCTATTAGCAATGAAGCAGGTACGATACGCGTATATTTATCCTTTCGCGGAGGCATTTGCCGGGCTTGGCATGCTTGCAGGGTTTCCTGCACTATTGGTTTCACCTGTTTCCATTTTTATCGGCGCTATTGGTGCAGTTTCAGTTATCAAGGCGGTTTATATCGATAAGCGCGAACTTAAATGTGCCTGTGTTGGCGGAAATTCAGACCTCCCCCTTGGCTTTATTTCACTGACAGAAAACGTTGCTATGCTAGGTGCGGGTCTTTATATGCTTGCAAGGTGGCTAGCCTAGTCTGAAAGATTGTTGAGGCTAGATAACCCTTCGTCCTATTGTGCTTCTTCGATAGGACGACTCATGCCTTTCAGGTGAGACACTACGCTGCGGCCTAATGCGCTTAAGTCATACCCCCCTTCTAGCATACTTACAATACGACCTTCGCAACACGTATCTGCAACGGCGCGTAGCTGTTGGCTTATCCAAAAGTAATCATCTTCTACTAGGCGCAGATGGGCCATTGGGTCTTCAGCGTGAGCATCAAAGCCTGCAGAGATAAAAATCAGTTCAGGCTGAAAGTTGCGTAATGCGTCAAACCAGTATTGCACTTTTTCTCTAAAAACCTCTCCGGTCGCACCGGCCTCAAGGGGTACTGACAGAATATTACTTGCAGAAACCGGCGAGCCACTGTGCGGATAGAAGGGGTGCTGAAAACTGCTACACAGCATAATGCGCTGGTCGCCGGCTACAATTTGCTCCGTACCATTTCCGTGGTGCACGTCAAAGTCGATAATGGCAACCCGTTTTAACTCATAGTTTTGAAGCGCGTAGCGCGCAGCTATAACAATGTTATTAAAAATACAAAAACCCATAGCACTGTCGTACGTCGCGTGGTGCCCAGGTGGCCGAGTGGCACAAAAGGCTTGCCGGTCATTGCCTTCCATTACCCAATCGACAGCATTACATCCTGCTCCCGCAGACTCTAGCGCAGCGTTTAAGCTGTGGCGCATTAAACCTGTGTCTTCATCTAACCACGCCACGCTGTCTTTATTTTCTGAATACAGTGTTTTTTCGTGGTCGTTGAAGATAGATTGAGCTGCATGCTCAAATACACTTTTTACATAGTATGGGTCGTGCGCTAGTTTCAGATAGGCTTCAGCAATGGGAGTGGCGTCAGCATGCTCACAAACCATATCGAGCCCTGAAGAAAGCAGTTGGTCGTCAATAGCAAATAAACGGTCTGGCGATTCGGGGTGTTCCTTGCCCAAATCGTGTTTGGTGCCGTGCTTGCCGCGAAATATTTTAATTGTCATGCAGTGATGCCACGTCTAGTACTAATTCTATATCACTGGGGTCGCCAGTAAATTTCCGTTTAAATTTAGCTTGTTCGAAAATAGTGATCATGGGGCTATTATCGCCTCGTACATAGGCCATCATTTTCGCAATGCCTCTTATTTTTGCTACCGTGATAAGCTCGTTCAACAAGCGGCTTGCCATACCTTTTCCCTGCTGAGTTTCACGAGTAACAAAAGCAGCTTCACAGGTATTGTCGTTTGGGTTGTAGTAAAAACGCCCCACGGCGTGAATAGTAATGCGTGAACCCTCTTGTCTGACAATACACAGTGCCGCATCAGAGCTTTGATCTACCGACACCAAGTTACACGACTTCTCGCGAGACATTTGTTTGGGGTCATAGTTGTAGCGCAATCTTAATGTTTCTTTTGTGTGAGAATAAAAGAATTCTTGTAGGCGCCTTTCGTCCGCCGGATTCAGCGGGCGCATGTAAAACGTCTCACCCTGGATATTAAGCTTTTTAAGCTGAATAGCTCCCAGCTCTGGGATATCTGTGGGGTACTTTTCTTGATAATGGGGCACCCAGTAATGCTGACGCACTTCTTCTAATAGTGCGGCACGGAATTTAGGGTGGGCCACGCGAATAAGCTCTAACGCACGTTCTCGAATACTCTTACCTTTAAGTGACGCTATACCGTATTCGGTTACCACATACTGTACATTACCGCGGGAAGTTACCACGCCTGCGCCTTCGCTTATACGCGGCGTAATACGTGAAATAGTTTCATTTTTTGCGGTAGAAGGAAGCGCAATAATGGCTTTACCGCCTTTACTAATAGACGCGCCAGTGACGAAATCAACCTGCCCACCTATGCCACTGTAAAAGTCATAGCCCAGTGAGTCGGCTACCACCTGCCCGGTTAGGTCCACTTCAAGGGCACTATTTATGGCAACCATATTATCGTTTTTGGCTATATTAGTCGGCTTGTTGACGTAGCTACTCGGGTAAAATTCAATATGCGGGTTGCTGTCGATTAAATCGTATAGCTGGCGGGTACCAATGGCAAAACTGGTAACAATTTTACCGGGGTGAAACGTCTTTTTCTTGTTGGTAATAGCGCCAGATTCCAACAGTTCGATAATACTGTCGGTAAGCATTTCGCTATGAATACCTAAATCTTTGTGATTACACAGGTATTTCAGCGTGGCGCTGGGTATTTTCCCAATACCAAATTGGAGCGTTGCGCCATCATCCACCAGCATAGATACATATTGGCCAATACGTTCTGCGACTGAGTCTATTGGCGGCGGCGTCACTTCGACTAGTGGCTCATCCGCTTCTATACACGCGGTTATTTCACTGATATGAATATAAGAGTGCCCTGAAGTTCTTGGCACCTGAGGGTTAATTTGGGCTATGACTTTTTTGCTTTGCCTAATTGCAGACATGGCAATATCTACAGCTGGACCTAGCGAGCAATACCCAAACTCATCTGGCGGGCTTACATTAACAAGGGCTGCATCGAGGGCCAGCGTGCCATCGCTAAACAAGCTTGAAATTTCAGAGAGGAATACGGGGGTATAGTCGGCTCGACCCTCATCAACAGCCTTTCGCATGGCTTCGCCACCGATAAAGAAAGTATTGGCTTTAAAGAGGTTTTTATACTCGTCTTTTACCCACCGCGTATCGCCTAAGGCCAGCATATGCACCAGTTCGATATCGCTGAAACCTTCGCTATTATCAATAAGGTGCTGAACCAGCGCGTGCGGTACTGCCGCATTTCCGCCAACAAAGACACGACAACCCGACTTTATCAGCGACGACCATTGCGGCGCTTGAGGTAAGTTAAATGCCATTTCCATCTGCCCTGTTTTAAGCAATACCCCATCATGCCATAAATACAGGTAATTTCATGTATTAACCCCTCGCAGCGTTATAAGCGATTAGTCTTAATAAAACGCAGCAGCCGTTGCGCTGGCGCTTAACGCGCTAGTAGCGGAATTTTTCTAACCAGTTTCTGAAAAAAGGTGAAATAACAGACTTACTGTTCGCAAGGCGGTGCCCATCATTAAGCAGCAACAGCTGCGCCTTTTGATGACGGGCGTACTTAAGGCTGTTCTCTATTGGCACGATATCGTCGTTCCAGCCGTGCACTAAGCTTACATAGCCGTCGTACGGGAAGCGTTGAACTTTATAGTTGGGTAAGTAAAGCGCCGGTGCCATCAAAAATACGCCTCTGGCAGAGATCTGACTGGCAGCGGCAAGTGATACATAGCCGCCCATACTCGAACCCACCAACACGACGTCATTACACTTTTCGGCGATGGTTTCTTTTAAGCGCTCAAGGCGGGCTTCGGGGCAGTCGAGATCTTGATAATCGATACTCTCAACACTAAAGCCCATATCGTTTGCTACATTCGAAAGCGTGGTTATCTTACTGCCCCATGGGCCACTTTCTTTACCGTGAGAAAAAACAACGGTGGTCATCACCAATATCCCTATATAAAAAATGAAAAGTTTTTCCCCACTCTAGCGCACTTGCTCGTTACTTGTCTTCCTTATGAAATAGTTTTTCTACCATTACGTAGAACATGGGAACGAAAAATATGGCCAAGAAGGTCGCTGCAAACATGCCACCCATTACCGCTATGCCAATAGCATTTTGGCTTGCAGCGCCTGCGCCACTAGCAAGTGCTAACGGCGTAACCCCTAAGATAAACGCCATAGACGTCATCAATATGGGACGGAAGCGCTGAGACGCGGCATTAGACACAGCCGTCATCAGGTCTTCGCCGTTTTCGTACTGTTCTTTGGCAAACTCTACGATAAGAATCGCGTTTTTCGCTGCTAAACCTACCGTAGTTAAAAATGCTACCTGCAAATACACATCATTCGGTAAATTAAAGATAAAGGCAGCGGTGACCGAGCCCAATATTCCTAGTGGAACCACTAGCATAACCGCAAAGGGTACCGACCAGCTTTCGTAAAGAGCTGCTAAGCATAAGAATACAACCAATATGGAAATGGCATACAGCATAGGCGCCTGAGACCCCGCTTCTTGCTCTTCAAAAGACAAGCCTGACCATTCAATTGCAAACCCAGGAGGCAGCTGTTCTACCAACTTCTTCATTTCAGCCATGGCTTCACCTGAAGAGATACCTTCAGCAGCGCTACCTTGTATATTTACCGACGATATACCGTTAAAGCGCTCTAACTTGGGTGAGCCGTATACCCACTCGGTTGTTGAGAAGGTGCTGAAAGCCACCATCTCACCGTCGCTATTGCGTACAAACCACTTATCTAGGTCTTCTGGTGTCATACGATGAGGAAGGTCTGCCTGCATGTATACCCGCTTAATACGCCCTTTGTCGATAAAGTCATTCACATAGCTTGAACCCCAAGCAATTTGTAGCGCGTTATTAATTTCACTTAAGTTCAAACCAAGGGCTGACGCCTTTTCGCTATCAATGTTAATTTTAAACTGGGGTACATCGCTTAAGCCGTTGGGGCGTACTCCCGCCAATTTCGGGTTTTGTGCAGCCATACCTAAAAGCTGGTTACGAGCATTCATAAGAGCTTTATGGCCGTTACCACCGCGGTCCACCAGCTGCATATCAAAGCCTGTTGCGTTACCTAACTCCATGATAGGTGGCGGTACAATAGGAAACGCAGACGCATCTTCAATTTGGCTAAATGCACCAAAAGCTCTACTCATTACAGCGAAGGCCGAGTTGTTTTCGTCACGCACACTCCAATCATTGAAGTTTAAGAACGCCATACCGGCATTTTGCGCTTGCCCCGCGAAGCTAAAGCCTACTACAGCAAACATACCGTTAACCGCTTCGCTCTCATCTTCAAGGACGTAATCTTCAACTTGCTTGATAGACTCAAGGGTTCGGCCCGCTGTAGCACCCGGAGGTGTGCTTACCAACACCATCATTCGACCTTGATCTTCGTCTGGCAGGAAGGCTCCTGGAAGTTGACTGAAGATAAACACCATCCCGCCAACAAGTAAGCCGTATACAACGAAGTAACGCTTAAAACGTTTCGCCATGTGGTTGGTCGTTTTTTGATAGCGGTCGCGCCCTTTGTTAAAGGTGCGATTAAACCAGCCGAAGAAACCTTTGTTTTTGTCGTTGTCTTCTGAATGCTGTTTCAACAGAGTGGCGCACAAAGAAGGCGAAAGCACGATAGCCACCAGCACAGAGAACGCCATAGCTGAAACGATAGTTACTGAAAACTGACGATAAATAGCCCCGGCTGATCCGCTAAAGAACGCCATAGGGATAAATACCGTTGATAGTACCGCGGCAATGCCCACAAGTGCGCCAGTGATTTGCGACATAGACTTCTTAGTCGCTTCAGCAGGCGGTAAGCCTTCTTCTTCCATAATGCGCTCAACGTTTTCTACAACAACGATAGCGTCATCAACAAGTAGACCGATAGCCAGCACCATGGCAAACATGGTCAACACGTTAATACTAAAACCAAAGGCCAGAAGCACCGAGAAAGTCCCAAGTAGTACAACAGGTACGGCGATGGTGGGAATAAGCGTCGCGCGCCAGTTTTGAAGAAACAGTAGCATCACTAAAAATACCAACACAACTGCTTCAATAAGCGTATGTACTACCGACTCTATAGAAAGCTCGATAAAAGGCGAACTGTCTACCGGGTAAACCACTTTCACTGTATCGGGCAGGTTTGAGCGCAGCTCTTCAACGCGAGCTTTTACTGCTTTGATAGTGTCTAGCGCGTTGGCACCAGACGCTAGGCTTATCGCCATGCCAGACGCAGGTTTGCGGTCATAACGAACAATAACATCGTAGCTTTGTGCACCCAGCTCTACTCGGGCCACGTCACGCACACGTACCTGCGACCCGTCTGTGTTCACACGTAGCACGATATTTTCAAAATCTTCTACGGTTTGAAGCCGGCTTTGCGCCTGAATAGTGGCGTTAATTTGCTGGTTTTCGATAGCAGGTAACCCACCTAGCTGGCCTGCTGAGACATCAGTATTTTGGACCTGAACTGCGGCCTGTACGTCAGTTGGCGTTAGGTTGTAGCTGTATAGCTTGTCTGGGTCTAGCCAAATACGCATAGAGCGCTGCGCACCAAAAACCCGTACGTTACCTACGCCGTTTACTCGAGAAATAGGGTCCTGAAAGTTTGAAACCAGCATGTCACTCAGATCATACTGCGTCATCGAATCGTCTTCAGAATAGAAGCCTACGGCTAGCGCAAATGCACTGTTTGCCTTGGTAACGGTAACCCCTTGCTGCTGAACCTGCGTTGGCAGTAAGGGTAATGCGCCCTGCACCTTATTTTGCGTTTGTACCTGGGCGATATCTGGGTCTGCACCCGGCTCAAACGTCAGCGTAATTGACATGCTGCTGTTAGAGCTACTTGCCGAAAAATAACGGAGATTATCAATGCCCGTTAAGCTTTGCTCAATGACCTGCGTTACCGAGTTTTCAACGGTTTCTGCAGAAGCTCCAGGATAAGTTGCCGAGATAGTGACCGATGGTGGCGCTACCTTAGGGTATTGTTCAATAGGGAGTGAGGTTATCGCCAACACACCCGCCATCATTGTGATAATTGCCAGCACCCATGCAAACACGGGCCTGTCTATGAAAAAACGAGCCATATTACTTAAATCCCTTGTTTGCTATCGTGAGCCACGTGATGATGGTTGCCATTCTGACGGGTTAACTTTCGCCCCAGGCTTTACCTTTTGATAACCAGTTATAATGACTTTTTCACCTTCATTTACGCCGCTTATCACCACGTACTGGTCACGATATATCTTGCCGATTTCTAAGGTTCGGCCCTCTACCTCATTGTTCTGGTTCACTACATAAACAGAAAGCGAACCGTCTGGCTGGCGGGTCGTTGCACGCTGGGGAACCAAAAGCGCATTTTCACGACCAGTAATGACATGGCCCTTTACAAACAAACCAGGAAGCAACACACCATCAGGGTTTGGCATTTCGGCGCGCAGGGTAACCGAGCCCGTAGACTCATCCACGGTCACTTCAGAAAACTTCACGCTGCCTGTCTGGTCGTAGCGCTTACCAGTGACTTCATCTACAGTCAGCTCAACATCCATTGAGCCTTGCTTACGCATAGACTGACGAAGTGTGATGATGGACGCACCCGATTCCTGCATATCAATATAAACGGGATCTAACTGAGTAATAGTGGCTAACTGCTGTGCTTGGTTGGTAGTAACCAGCGTACCTTCGGTAACGTATGAACGGCTAATTCGACCGCTTATGGGCGCGTATACCTTGGTGTAACCCATGTTTACCTTTGCAACATCAACTGCAGCTTCCGCCACGCTGATAGCCGCTTGTGCTTGGTCTTTTTGCGCAATAACGTCGTCGTACTCCTGCTTACTAACTGCATTTTGTGCGACAAGGTCGTCGTAACGTCGCGCCTTTGCTTCTAAGGTCTTTAAGTTAGCTTGCACGCTTTTTAAGTCAGCTTTTGCACTATTTAACTGGGCCAAGTAACGCGCCTCATCTATTTGATACAGCTGCTGCCCTTTTTCAACATACGCACCTTCTTCAAACAAACGTTCGGTGATAACCCCATCCACCTGAGGGCGTACTTGCGACTGGCGCGACGGGCTTATCCGCCCTGGCAATACCATTTCATGCACTACAGGTTGCTGTTTTAACGTAACTACCGACACTGAAGGCGCAGGCATACCTTGCTGAGCACCTTGTTGTGCTTGCTCACCTTCATTTGAACAACCAATAACACCTATTAGCGTCATTAGTGCTGCAGTAACATAAAAGATGCGACTCATAAATTTTCTATTTCCCAATAACTTTCAGATAGAACACGGTCTGGGTTCTATACGGATAAATTAAACGTAAGTTTTGCTTCCAATGCACCGACGTATCCAACCCTATGACTTGAACGCGAGGATAACCGGAAAAGATGTGGCATAGTTAAGCGTTAATTGATACGAATCTACGCTCTTATAGGTCATATTGTGCGCATTTAGCGCGTACAATAAAAGTCAATGAAGCTGAAGTTACCGATGTTGTCGGTCAATTACCGAACCCCGTATACATTATGCGAATAATACGAAGTTTAAGGCCAACGCACGTTCTATTTTAACGAATAATGTTGAGTGAGGGTTTGGTAGGCATGAATAGCTTCCTGAGCATCTTGCTGTGTTCCACCTTTATCGGGATGTGCAAATTGCAGTACACGTTTGTAAGCACGTTTTAACTGCAACAACGTAACTGGCTCATTCTTAGAAAGACCAAGTACATCATGCGCTTTTTCAATATCCCCTTGCGTATAGCTGCCAGTATCTCCCCTCAACATTTTTTGCCAAAACGCGTTTAGCAGAGTATCGACAGTATCACGATCAGCTTCTTCAAAATTTCCCCAGTCGAGATAATACGTTGCAAGTGGGTCAGGAATATCTAAAGCCGTAGCACTTAGTTCATCATTGCTTTGCGGCAATTGACTCTCGTTAAACAGGTTTAGCTTTATACCAAGTGCGTGGATCTCTAACGTACCTTCGCTTTGTTTTATCCAATACTGCCTCAACTGATACAGTGCATTAAACAGAACAAAATGCGTTTTAAAAAGCATTAGCGGGTCTCGCAAAGCATCTTCATCAAAAAGCTGATAAGGCGGTTTTTTTAACATCTCAATAAGCGCATATTCAGTAATACCCTTGATGAACTCACCTTTTTGCGTCGATAGAATATCAACAAGAAGTTCAGCCTGCATTTCGTACGTATGACTGGCGTTTGGTTGTGTATGCAAAACCTATTACCTATAACTTGATGCTGATAAAAAGACCAGTGTACAAATATGTTACGCGCGGGCCTAGTTGAATTTTTCTTTGACGAAAGTAAACCAAATTACCGCTTTCACTGTTAAAGTAGGTTGGTCAAACTAAAAAGAATAACCTTGGAGTTCCCTTGAAAGCACTCATTGCCCTTACCAGTATTGTTGGTTTTTTAATGGTGGTGTTACCCGGACCACTTTATCAATATGCAGGTGTTAGTCTAGGTACCGCATTTACGTCACTTCGTTTTGGTGTATACGTGGGTGGCGCAGCACTAATACTCATTATTTTGCAGGTATTAATTAACCGTAAGAGCGTAAGTTGGGGTAGTACATTGGTATGCGCTGTTCTTGCTCTAGTAGCCGTTGGCATGCCCGTTAGCATGATGAGCAAAGCTAGCGCCGTTCCACCAATTCACGACATTACAACCGATGTTACAAACCCACCTGAATTTGTCGCTATTGCACCGCTAAGAGAAGGCGCACCAAACTCTGTAGCCTATGAAGGTGGTGATGTGACTAAGCAGCAGCTTGAGGCTTACCCTGAAATTAAAACTCAGCTGCTTCCACAACCTGTTAATCAAGTTTACATGGCTGCAGAAAAAGCCATAGCAGCATTAGGCTGGGAGCGAGTGAGTGAAGGCGCACTGCCCAACACACTAGAAGCTACAGATACAACAACATGGTTCGGTTTTAAAGACGATGTGGTCATTCGTTTAACTGCAAAAAGTGATGATACCCTTATTGATATTCGCAGTAAGTCGCGAGTAGGTAAAAGCGACTTAGGCAAAAATGCTGAACGTATCGAAACCTTTATGGCCGAGCTAAGAAAGCAGCTAGGCTATCAATAGGCTCACTTAGAAAATCAAACGCAAACTAAAAAGCCCGTCAGTAAATTACTAACGGGCTTTTTTGTCGTTGTACCAATTTGGTTTAAACAGGGCCATTTCCCACAGAAATCAATTTCTTACTAGTGCGCGAGTTTGAGCACCACTACACCGGCCACGATAAGCGCCACGCCGAAGTAACGTGCTAATGACGACGGGTCGCCGTAAAACATCACCCCCACCAAAAACGTGCCCGCGGCACCTATCCCCGTCCATACGGCATACGCCGTACCTATGGGTATTTGTTTTTGTGCCATCCAAAGGCAGAAACCACTGGCAGCCATGAAACCTATGGCTAGCAGAATTCCCATAACGCGGGTTTCCGCTTCTTGCGACATTTTAAGTCCTACGGGCCATCCAATTTCCAGTAAGCCCGCAACAATCAAATAAATCCAGCTCACTTATATATCCCTTTAAAACAGCAGTTTTGGCTTATATGTAGAAGTATACTTATTCGTTGATAGCAAGATATTCAACGCATCTTAGTATTTTGCTATTCAGCGTTTTTCTGACTAAAGACTTGCCAACTGGATACTCACCATTCCAAGTACTGCTGCATTTAACCGATTAAACCAACGCCAAAAGTTGGGCCGCTGCATATGATGGGCAAAACGTGCCGTAAGCGTACTTAAACCGACAAACCAGACAATAGAAGCACCAATCGCACCACCCACAAACCACCATTTATTTTCCTGCCACTGGCTCGCCAAATTGCCCATTAGCAGCAATGTATCTAAATAAAAGTGTGGATTTAACCAGGTGACCGCTAGCGCAATAAGTAGCGCTTTTTTGAACGACAGCTGCTTCTGCGCCATTTCTAAAACAAGAGCATCATTTGCCAGCGAAGACTTTATCTTGTTAAAAGCGATCCACAACAAAAACGCTACGCCAGCCCACTTGGTAACCGTTACTAGCATTGGGTACTCTTGCAGTAACAAGCCAAAGCCCATGGCCCCCAAGCTAATAGAAATGGCATCGCTTAAAATAAATAGTAAGACAAATAGCGTGGTCCACTGTCTTTTCATCGACTGTTCAATCAGAAAGCTGTTTTGTGCGCCTACTGCGATAATGAGGGTGCCGCCCATTACAAAACCACTGGTTACTGCCGCCAACATGCTAAATGCCTCTTTAAATAATTAATGGAATTAATGTTCTATTGCTTAGTCTTTCATTGCTTGGCTTTTCGATGCCTAGCGCTAGATATAGCCAACCAAACAAGAATTTGAAGTGGCGCTATTTTATACAGCTTGCGATACTTAATTAAATTAATGATACTTGTATTCAATAAGTAAAATTAATAACTTTAACTTTCCTTTCACAGGCTTTAAAAATGCTCGATTACGATGCGCTTCGATGTTTTCATGAAGTACTGCGCTATGGTGGCTTCGAAAAAGGCGCTCAAGCGTTAAACCTTACGCAGTCTGCAGTTTCGCAAAAAATCAAACGCCTTGAACAAAGTGTAGGCGGGCCTGTGATGGTGCGAACCAAGCCCCTTCGTGCTACACCCTTGGGGCAAGAATTGCTTTCGCATATACAAAAAGTGAGCGTGCTTGAAGAAGCACTGAATATAAAAAGTGGTTTAGAAGCTTCCGCGGTACCTATTAGCGTAGCGGTGAATAATGATGTGCTTGCCACTTGGTTTTCACAAGTTATGGCAGCATTCAGCGAAAGGCGAGCCAACCCTGTTCACATTGTTAACGCGGATCAAACCCAAACCCGAGACATTCTTCAGCAAGGCCGCGTTATGGCGTGTATTAGTCAAACGGGCACACCGGTTACTGGTGGTCAGTCGATGAGGCTGGGAACTATGCGCTATCAGCTGTACGCGTCACCAAGGTTTGTTGAACGATATCTTCATAAAGGCATAACGCCTGAAAATGTGATGAACACACCAGGCCTTTTGTACGACGAACACGACGTGACACTGCTTACTGATTTTCAAAGAGAGTGTTTAAATATTGCGCCTACGTTTACGTCATGTCACTGGTATCCTTCGTCTCACGGTTTTGTAAAAATGGCGCTGGACGGCGTAGTGTGGGCTCTACTCCCGGCTCTTCAGGTGGCACAAGAAGTGAAAGAAGGCGAGCTTACTGCGCTTTTCCCAGACAAAGCACTAGCGGTTCCTCTTTTTTGGCACTACGCAACTCTCGAGTCGTCCGCACTTGCCGACCTTACGAAAGCTGTTAAGCAGGTCGCAAAGGCACAATTAAGATAACGCTATATTAAGAGCTAGTAGCATACTCGGCGTTTTTACGCTTTTCTTTCACGCTATACATCAACTTGTCGGCGTTGTTTAACAAGCTTGGTAAGTCTTTGTAGCGTTCTTTAGTGATGTAAGCTCCTACACTCGCTGTGGTGTTTATCACCACGTTATCTGTTCTGATATCACGCTCAGCTAAGCTTTCCTCAATGCGGGCAGCCAGACGTTCAGACTGACCTTCACTGTAGCAGTGACTTAATACCACAAATTCATCGCCCCCTAAGCGTCCCACGGCATCTTGCTCGCGACAGCGGCTCACTAAAATTTTTGCCACGACCTGCAAGACCTTGTCTCCTGCGTGGTGTCCATATTGGTCATTAATTTCTTTGAATTTATCGATATCAATAAACAACAAAGTTAAATAGCCACCCTCTTTATTGAAGCTATTCAGCAGCGACTGCGCCACGCCTTCCCAACCGCTGCGGTTTGACACTTTGCATAACGAATCTGTAGAGGCGCGTTTAAATGCACTCAGCCTATCATCATCAAGCTTTTTAACTTTTCTCGATGTAGCAACAGCAAAGATAAAAGCCTCAATAGTTATACCCAGCACGAGGGCGTATCGGTATAAAAATGGCGATACCTCTGTAAAAACCAAACGAAAAAGCATGGACGAGACCATCACTGCGATCCCAAGCATTACCAAATTTGCACAATGCACGTTGCGATACGCAGCATAAATACAACTTGCTAGCGTACACGTCATGGTTATGAGAGTTATCAAGCTCAACATGCTGTTAATTTTCATAGCACCTGAGACCGGAAGGATAAGCTGAACTACAGAAAACGCGAGTGCAGTACAAGCCATACCTAATAAAAACTGACGCTGCCACACTTTTAGTAGCGATTTAAAATCGAGAAGCTGGTCTAAAAATTTCACACCGGCAAAAACTGTGACCCCAGCAAATAATAAGTGCAGTTGGAAATTCGCAAGAAAAGGGACTTGCGGGAATATAATGTTTAATAAACCTTCTTGAAGCAAAAAGAATATGCCAGCGCTAAAAACGTAAAAGCTATACGAGTAAAACCCATAATTACGCATGCTAGTGCCGAGCATGCCTACGTATAGAGTAAGCGCCAAACAAAAACCAATAAATGAGCTCATTGTGAGCGTGTGGATAGAAGCAAATTTATGAAAGTCACTAAGCGGCACCACTTTAAACGAAACGCGGCGATCCACCTGTGCATTGATATCCAGATAAAAGCGCTTGTTTGAACTGTCGATCATGTATGCTTCGAAGGCACTAGATAATCTATCCACTTTGCGCATTTTGCTATCGTATAGCTGGTTGTAATTAATATAGTTCCGCGGGAAATACAGAACATACTGCGCATCGACATTACAGGTTAATTCGAGTCGCTGATCTCCCGCTTTAAGAGGAAAAATTGTCGAAGCCGGCCCATTAAATTTGTTTTCTAAATTGCAATTAGCAAGCGAGTGGGCACTTGCTGCAAACAAAAAAAGCCCGATAAATAAGCGAATGAAATTGCCTGACACACGCCATGTCATAGATTTGCTTCCTACTGGTACCGCAGCCAAATCCGTGTAGCAAAAATATCCCTGTACAGCTATTACACTAAGATAAGTTATGCTTGGTTATATTTAGGTATAAAAACCAACACACGTTAAGTTTAGTTTATAATTTTCAGCTCGCCTTAAAATTTTCTCCTTAAACACTTAAAATTAATATTTAGAAATATAGTAATCCAAGTTAACAAACCCTCAGACGCTGAACTGAACACCACTTACGCCGTTGAGTTTAGGCCTAGCAAATAAATACCCTTGAAAGCGTTGTACACCTGCATGCTGTAACCACAACCATTCATTTAGGTCTTCTACCCCCTCAACCACTAAAGGAATACCCATTGAATTCGCAAACTCCAGTACCGCCTCAGTAATAGCTTGCCTATGTCCATTTTCATGAATTCCTGTTGTGATTTTTCTGTCTAACTTTATTTTGTCCGGAGAAAAGTCTGCAAGTAACGAAAGCCCAGCATAGCCTGCGCCAAAATCATCAATCGCGATACGGATACCAAAAGAACGAATCTGTTCAATTGCGGTGTGAAACGCATCACTTTCACTAATTATCTCAACCTCAGTTACCTCTACGACTAACTGCTGGGGTTTAAGGCCTGAGGAAGTAGCAAGGCTATGTAAGTATTCGCCTACATTTGCTCGATGGGTAATAGCACCGGGACATAGATTTATCGACAGCGATTGTTCAGAAGAGATTAGCGCCGCCCCCTGCTTTATGGCAATAGCTTTCGTCTCCAAGTCAAATTCGTACTTATCCGCTCCGTCAAAACATCGCATGATATCTTCGGGATACTTACCGTCTTCGCTCCGTATGAGGGCTTCTATGGATGACACTTTCCCTCTACTTGTATCGACAATGGGCTGGAACGCAAACTGAATAGGGGAGTCTTTGTAAGGCATAATGTCTTTTTCTGGTGTGACTATATTTACCGTCAGATTTCTGCGGGCTTCATCAGTGAAACATGTGCGCCATTTACCAGAAGCAAAGCTTTTAAGAAGGGCAAACATCCGGCTTTCCCGTTCGAGTGTAATATCGGGGGGTAACCAGTAACAACTGCTGCCTTCTACTATTGATAAGGCTCGTAAATGCCAATCACCAAAACTTCTCTTGTGAACAACAATTTCCGTTACCTTCACCACATTATTGTGGCGGCTGTCTTTTTTTATGTGCTCAAATAGAATATCTACGTGCTCACTCTCACCTTCAAGTACCTGAAAAAAATACTCTCCGTCGAAAAGCAAAATACCCGTTATATTGTGACGTTCATTAAAGGGTAAAGAGTCACCAGTTATTTTTTGTAAACCTGTGTCATCTACGTGACCAGTCGAATGGCTTCTATAAACTAACTGTTTTAGCACAAGACCCCTCTTTTACTTCATACCCCGATCCATTCTAAAGCGAGGCTGATGTTGTAAATTTGCAGAACGTCCATTTATAGCCGCTGCGGGTAAACCCACATGAATAATCATAGTAGTAAAAACGCCGTTTTCACAAAGTAAGTTCATAAGCGAAGGTTTATTTAACGACGCTCAATGGCCGGTATCGCAAAGTAAGCATCTAAATCTGACTCTTTTAATGCTTCGAGTTTGCGCTTTCTTTGTGCCCTTTCGTTGATAGTTTCGCCGAACACTTCTACATGCAAATCAGCAATAAGTGCCTTACCTTCTTCTTTGCTGATCAAGCCCATTAGTTCGCCTGCGTGCATAAACCCTTGCACTCTGTACTTTTCTGCATCAACCTTCTTTCCATCTTTGCTCGCCTTGTAAAGACTAAGAAGCTGTGTTGTGCAGGCATCTATAAATGTGTCTTTTTCATTCTTGCTTTGCATTCGCGCATCCCTTTTATAAAACCTTTTTACCTTAATGATATTTAATCATTTTAGATAGCGCCAAAAAAGCTAGCTTAGCGTAGCGTTACCCTCGCCATAACGCACTAAAAAATAGCTACAACTAAAGTTCATTGGTGAGAACGCCATTTAACACCTACGCTTTATCAAGTGCTGAAAGTTTAACTTTCATGAAGTCACAGACAAACGTAAGCGAGCATCACTATGCGAGTAAGAATAGCCTTGGGAATGGTCACAGCCATGGCGTTTGCTCCTGCTGTTGCAGCAAAAGGAAATGCTCATCATTGGGAAACGTCACCTCATCATTTATCGGCACTAGTCGGTACCACTTACACAAAGGAGTGTGGCAATGCGTTTACCTTGGGCATTGACTATGAGTACCGACTTAGTGACTTTCTCGGTGTGGGGTTTGTTGCTGAATATGCGTTTGAAGATTTAGATGCCTACACATACTTGCTTGTTGCCGACCTTCACATTACCAACAATTTTATCGCACAAATAGGCCCTGGCGTTGAATTTCACGGCAGCCATAAAATGGAAGTAGCCCGGTTAGGTTTTTTGTATGAATTTGAAATGTCGGGCATTACCGTATCACCCCAGCTTCATTACGATTACCACAGAAACCACAAAAGCGCGGTTGTTGCCGGGTTGGCAATTGGTATGTCGTTCTAAACCACCTGCCCTGCTGCCCAGCCGCTGCTCCACGCCCACTGGAAGTTAAAGCCACCGAGCCAGCCGGTAACGTCAACCACTTCGCCAATGAAGTACAGGCCTTCAACGTTTTTTGCCATCATGGTTTTTGATGAAAGTTCGTTAGTGTCTACGCCGCCTATAGTGACTTCGGCGGTGCGATATCCTTCTGTGCCATTAGGCTTTATTTGCCAATTTTCTAGCGTGTCGGCAATAAGATCGCACTCGCCGTGAGTAAGTTGCTTTACCGGCACATTGCGCCAGTTATGATATTCAATAAAGCTTTGTACCATGCGTTTGGGGAATACTTTATTTAAGCAGGTAGCAAGTAGGGCATCTGGCGTTTCGGTGCGAGCAGTTTGTATAAGTGCCGTAGCATCGTCATTAGGCAGCGTATTAATGCTTAAACTGTCACCCGCCTCCCAATAACTTGAGATTTGCAGCATAGCGGGGCCGCTTAAACCTCGATGAGTAAAGAGCATCGCTTCTTTAAACGTAGTGTCATTACAGCTAGCGTATACATCCACGGCTATACCGCTAAGTTCTGCCAGAGTCTCTTTGTCTTTATCGTGCAAGGTAAAGGGCACAAGTGCGGCGCGTGTGGGTAACACGTTAAGGCCAAATTGCTCGGCAATTTTGTAACCGAATGGCGTCGCCCCCAGCTTTGGCATACTTAAACCACCGGTTGCGATAACTAAAGACTCACAGCTATATTCGCCGTTCGAGGTAGTTAGTAAGTACCCACCTTCAACTTTTTCCACGCTTGTAATTTCACAGCGAGTAGTAATGGTAACGTCTGCTTTTTTACACTCGTTAAGTAATAAGTCGACGATATCTTTGGCGCTGTCATCACAAAACAGCTGACCTAAGGTTTTTTCGTGATAGGCAATACCATGCTCGGCAACCAAGCCTATAAAGTCCCATTGGGTATAACGGCTTAGTGCCGACTTACAAAAGTGAGGGTTTTGCGAAAGGAAATTTTCAGGGCCCGCGTACAAATTGGTGAAATTGCAGCGACCGCCCCCTGACATAAGGATCTTGCGGCCTACTTTTTTGGCATGATCGAGCACTTCTACGCTGCGCCCTCGCGCGCCTGCCTGTGCCGCGCAGAAAAGCCCTGCTGCACCTGCTCCAATCACAATAACATCGCGCTTAATCAAAATTAACCTCTGGGGAACACGGCCAATGGGTGTGTTGTAATCAACTGAACGAACGCACGAGTATTTGGCTTAATGGCATTTTCGTGACTTACGCGTACTTTAAGTTCATCGCCGCTGTCTAGCATAACTGCATATAGTCTGCTTTCGCCTTCATAGCGCACCCACTCCACCGTGCAGTTTGTTTCACTGAGCGTTGCATCTAAACTTAAATCGTCAGGGCGTACCAGCAAATCTACATTGCCGTTAGCACCTTGAAGCGGCGTGCCTGGCACGTTTCCAATTTCAGTAACCACTGTGTTGTCTGCGTTTGCTGCGCTAGCATCGAATGTGGCACTTAAAAAGCTCGCCTCGCCCATAAAACGCGCAACAAAACGGCTTGCCGGCGACGAGTAACAGGCTTCAGGAGTGTCTAACTGCTCAAGCACACCTTTATTAAGTATACCCACTCTATCGCCAACGCTTAGCGCCTCTTCTTGGTCATGGGTTACCCAAATTGCAGGAACGCCAGCCTTTTTAAGCGCATCGCGAATTTCCCAGCGCAAGCTGTCTTTTAACGCTGCATCTAAGTTAGACAGGGGCTCGTCTAGCAATACGTAAGAAGGTTCATGCGCTAGGGTGCGGGCCAATGCAACACGCTGCTTCTGACCGCCAGAAAGGCGTGCAGGTTTTGCATCGCGGAAGTTATCTAGACCTAACAGTTTAAGCCAGTGATCGGCAAGCTTAGTGTCTTTTAAACGAAAACATACGTTTTGCTGAACGGTAAGATGGGGAAATAGCGCAAAGTCTTGGAACACCATGCCAACGTTGCGCTTTTCAGGCGGTACGTGTTTGCTTGCTGTACTTTCCCAATGACCGAGGCTCATAGCGCCTTCTGAAATAGGGATGAGCCCCGCCAAAGCTTGCAAAATAGTAGTTTTACCGCAGCCGGTTGGGCCTACCAGCATCAGAATTTCGTCTTGCCCAAGCTCAAGATTTAACTTGTCGACAACGCGGGTAGACCCATAATTCACTGACAAATTACTTACACTAAGCATTACGAACGATCATCCTCGGTAACGGTAAACTGGGCTTTTCTCTCGCCCGACAGCATGAGAACCAGCCCCACACCAGATAATAAAACAAGCAGAAGCCCAGGTACGGCAGCGCGGCCAAAGTAACCCGCTTCGTAAACACGCCACATATAGGTCGCTAGGGTTTCGAAACCTGTGGGCCCTAACATTAAGGTGGCCGGCAACTCGCGCATGGCTTCTAAGAACACAAGTGCCGCGCCCGCTATCATACCACGAAGGGTGAGTGGTAACGTAACTCGTATAAACGCCTCACGAGGGCTTGCGCCAAGTACACGAGCAGCTTTGACTAAGCCCGAATCTATATTCTCTGCAGTACTTCTTACGCTGCCCACCGCAAGAGGAATAAAACGCAGTACATAGGCCATAACCAATAAGCTTAAGGTTTGATATAGCGCAGGCAAGTACGTAAGCCCTACATATACCAGCGCTGTTCCCATCACAATGCCTGGCACACCAAAGCCGAAATAAGTAATACGCTCCATAAAGCGCCCAGCTTTACCCGCAATGGCTGCATGAGCCACAGGAATGGCTAGTAACACGGCCACAATGGCCGCGATGAATGACGCGTGGGCTGAATTCCACGCATAGCTTAATTCAAAGCCGCCAGTGCCCTCTCGCACTAACCACAGCGTAAAGATGGCGAGGGGAAGTACAATAGCCATAAATACAACGGGCATAGTTGCAAACAACATGAGATTGCGCTGCCAGCGCGCAGGAAATAAGGATAGGTGCCTTCCAGGACGTTCTTGTGCCCCACCTATTCGGCTTTCTATAAACAGAATGAGCCCAACAATCACCATCAGCTGTAGGCTTAGCATAGCCGCCTGACTCAAACCAAAAGCGTTATACTCAACAAAGATAACGCGGGTAAAAGTGTCGAACCCCATTATTGCGGGCGTGCCAAAATCAGATAAAGCGTAAAGCGCAGCAAGCAATGCCCCTGCTGCAACGCTATTAACCACGCGCGGTAGCACCACACGCCATAAACTTGCGCCAAGCGATAGACCCAGTGTACGCGCCGCGTTAACTAGACTTGCATCTAAACTCAGTAAGTTTGAACGAGTTGTCATCATTACAAAGGGATAGGTGTATAGACTCATGACCAGAGCCGAGCCCCACAACCCGCTAATCGGCGGGGTAGAAAACCCCAATACATTTTCTATTTCGCCGCCACGACCGAATGAAAAATACATGGCGAATGCGCCAATATAGCTTGGCAGTGCCAGCGGCGCGGCCAACAATATAAGCCAGAACCGTTTAAATGGCATTTGTACATAGGCAGTTAAAAAGGCAAGGGGCACACCAATAAGCACCGAACCAATGATAGTCAGTACAACAAGAGAAATTGTGTTGCCCAGAACACGGAGATTATGGGTATCGAAAAACTGCGCACTATCTTGGGCTAAAGAAAACAAAACGCCGACGGGCAATAAAGCCATCAGCGCAATAAGAAGTGCCAGTGGATACGACTTTGGCCAGTTTGTCACAGTACGCCAACTTCCCTCATAAGGTTGAGTGTTGGGCGTAAATCAGCCAGTTTACGAAGGTCCATTTCTGGTGGCGAAAGCGTACTTAAATCCGCTAAGCCCTGTGGTGGTTCAACCCCTTGAACCAAAGGTATTTCGTATGCCTCGCGAGCAAGGTAAGACTGCACTTCTTGCGACAGTAGATAACGTATAAAGTTAACTGGTAAGTCGCCGTCGCTCAATGCAACAATACCTGATGCATTAACTAAACAGCCCGCATCACCTTTGCTGTAAGCAAGGGCTACGTTTGCGTTTGGCTTACCTGATTTGAGACGCAAGGTGTAATAGTGATTGGCAAAACCAATATCTACTTCACCACGTTCAACGCCCATCACTACGCCAAGTTCGCCCGCATACTTTTTAGAGTGCTTGTTAATGCCTTTAAGCCAAGATTTTGTTGCTTTTTCGCCTTCTAAGATACGCATCGCGGTAACAAAAGACTGAAAAGACGAGTAAGCCGGCGCCCAGCCCACTTTTAAATCACTATCGGCTAATGCCAATACGCTTTCGGGAATTTGTTCAGGCTTAACGCGCTCTGTGTTGTACGGCAGCGTGCGCACTCGGCCTGTCACTGGTGACCAGCTAGGGTATTGAAAGTCTTCGCGAAGCTGCGCGCGCAAATCATCAGGCAAGGGTTTTGCGGCGCCAGCATCTGTTACAACGCCAATAGAGCCGGTGTCTACAGCCCAAAACAGGTCAGCACGTTTAACGCCAGCTTTCGTTTCTGCAGCAATGGTGTTTGCCAGCGCTGCCGAGCCACCACGTCGAACCTTTAAGTTCAATTTGGGGTTTCGTTTTTCGATGGCTTTAAGAACATTTTCGTACAAACCGCCTTCACCACGACCTAAATAAAGGGTGAGATCACCCTCTAATTTAGGCAAAGACTCAACTGACACGCTGCCTGTTTGGGTCATGGCGTGAGCAAAGCTAAACGGCAGGCTAGTTAATGCACCAGCTGCGGCTAGACCCTGCAAAAATGTTCTACGTTGCATACCCCTTCCTTAAAAAACGTCTTTACGACTTTTCTCTACTTCAACTAACAGTGCGCGAGCGCGATCAAGTTTAGTCTGCATAGATTCTACAACTTTACGCACGGCATCTACGCCCGTATCTTTCGAAATGGCTTGTGGAAGCGTTACGTTAAAATCTTTCTCTAGGTCTTCTACCAAGGCTGCGTCTTTCGCGATCAAGTCACCTTCTACACCTTCAAAACGTTGAAGGTAGGTGTCGTGAACTAACGTTGTTGCCACTTCGTGCAGCTGTTCTGCGTACTTGGCAACAACACGATCAAGACGTGTTTTGATATCGTCGATAACTTCAGGGCCTGTAGTCGGCTCTTTTTCAGTGGTTTGAACTTTGCCTACCAAACCTTTCTTCTGATATTGAGACGCAAGTTTAACTGCGCCTAGCGCCTGCCACAAGGCATGATTTAGCTTCTCTTGCTCTACGCGTACATCAGAAACGGGTTTACCTTCATCAATAGCTACCTTTACACCATAAATTCCTTGCCAAATAGAAGCATAGATAGGCACGTACTGGGTTTCGATAGCCGAGTGAAAATCTACTTCTTCCCAGTACTCGATTAACACGTCTGTTTTTAAAGACTTGTCTTTTGCTTCATACGCATCAACAACACTGCCAAACTTACTTTCTAACCAATGTACTTCTTCGGTGTACTCACCAATATGCGCGTGCAGGTTATTTACGTGATCACCAATTGCACCGTTAGCAAGCGCTTGTGAAGAAAACATCGATAAAGTAACGGCCGAAGCCAGTACTAGGGCGCTTATTTTTTTCAGTGTTATTGTCATAATTTTTCCTAAAACGTTTGTCTTTTCACGCAAATGATACTTATTATCATTAATCAAGTAAAGGTAACTAAACGAGGCTACACGCTAAGTAACGCAGCGTACTAGCCCTTAATTTATCTACGTTTTCGACCAAGAATAATGCAGATGAGTTCATTAACCCCCGCTGAACATATTGATATTCAACGCAATTAGCAAACTGCTAGATCATAGTTGGATTACATTTTAATGAAATTAGCGACCAAGTATACGCATATGTGAATTAATGAATGTTCACAAAAAGCTAAACGAAAAAAGCCCGCAACAATTGTTGCGGGCTTTAAGTATTTAACGCCTTTTTAAAAATTAAAGGCTATCTAACATGGTTTGCGCATCGCTCACGTCAAAACGACCAGGGTCTTCAACGTTTAGCTTTTTAACTTCGCCATCTTCTACAAGCATAGAATAGCGTAGCGAACGCAAGCCACCGAAATTACCTGTACTCATGTCTAAACCAATTTGTTTCGTAAAGAAACCGTTGCCGTCGGCCAGCATGGTAATTTCTTCTGCATTGTTTGCTTTACCCCACGCATCCATAACGAATGCATCGTTCACACTCAGGCAAATAATGCTATCAACACCTTTTGCCTTAAGCTTATCAGCAAGCGTAACATAGCCCGGCAAGTGGGCTTGAGAACAGGTCGGTGTAAATGCACCGGGTACCGCAAACAATACAACGCGTTTATCCGAAAACAGTTCGTTCGTTCCTGGGTTAGTTATTTCGCCATTTTCTAAAAGGCTAAAATCTACTTCAGGCAAAGTGCCCCCAACTTGTATCATGCTACTCTCCTAGATTTTTTTGACACAAATACACATCAAATCTGTGTTTTTTGCTTTCAATAGCCATTGATGCTTTTATTCCTGCCAGCACGTCTGCACTGTTTGGGCGTTTAACCACTACCCGGTGCGTAGCTAGCTTGAGTGCTGGCGGTAACAGCGCATCTGCGTCTGGGTCATGACCAAGCAGTTGCTGAAACAGCCGCATTTCCTTTTTCACCAAGGCTGACTTCTTTTTATGTGGGAACATGGGGTCTAGATAAATAGCGTTCACATCCTCACCAGTGAAGTATTGCATTACCTCAGCGCTATTTCCATGTTGAAGCGACATTTTAGCTGCAAGTTCTGGAAAACTAAGTGCTAATCTGCGAATACCGTCTTCAAGTAAAGCGGCAACCACAGGCGAGCGTTCAATCATAGTGACCTTGCAGCCCACGCTTACCAACACAAATGCATCACGACCTAGTCCTGGCGTCGCATCCACTACGTGCCACGCTTCATTGCCTTTAAGGCCAATCGCTTTCACGATGGGCTCTTTGCGCCCACCGCCATGTTGTTTGCGATACAAACTAGCAGGCGAAGCAAAATCAACCTCAACCGGATTCACTTTTTTCTCGCCTGCGTCGGCAAGGCCAAGCACGCCGTTTTGAGCCTGCAAATACAAGCCTTCGATAGGCTTTTCACTGCTACAGATAACAGGAAAGCCCCATTTTTCGCTAATTGCGCTAATTAGCGCAGCGTCTTCACTATTGCCGTTATCGCAAATAATCAAAGGCACACTCTTAAGCATGACCGTATTGCTCCTTATGCCCTATCCATCTATTGATAATTGCTTGGGCGTGAGAAGGATATTTATCCCAAAGGGTATAGGCGATTTCCTGAACTTTTGGAATGAGTGCAGCGTCGCGAACTAGATCTGCTATTTTAAGCTCTGCCATTCCGGTTTGTTTTGTCCCCATAAACTCACCTGGGCCGCGAATTTCCAAATCCCGCTGTGCTATATAGAATCCGTCATTTGATTCTCGCAATACGCCAAGGCGCTGAGTAGCGGTTTTGGATAGCGGGCTTTGGTACATAAGTACGCACTGACTTTCCACCGCACCCCGCCCTACTCGGCCACGTAGCTGGTGAAGCTGTGCTAAACCCAAACGTTCAGGGTTTTCAATAATCATAATGCTGGCGTTAGGCACGTCTACGCCTACCTCAATAACCGTAGTTGCCACTAATAAGTCTAGCTTGCCATCTTTAAAATCAGCCATGACCTGCGCTTTTTCAGCAGATTTTAAGCGCCCGTGTACCAAGCCAACGTGTAAGTCTGGCAACGCTGTACGCAGGGTAACCGCGGCATCTTCAGCGGCCTGACACTCCAATACTTCCGACTCATCAATAAGCGTACACACCCAATAAGCCTGTCTGCCATTATCTTTACAAGCCTGACGCACGCGTTCTATCACATCGGCCCTGCGTGTATCTGGTAGCACAACGGTTTGTACCGGCGTTCTGCCCGGTGGCAGCTCATCTATGACCGAGGTATCTAGGTCGGCATAAGCTGTCATGGCCAGCGTTCTTGGTATAGGTGTTGCCGTCATAATTAGCTGATGAGGGTAGCGACCTTGCTGTTCACCTTTATCTCGCAGGGCCAAACGTTGATGTACACCAAAGCGGTGTTGTTCATCCACAATAACCAGTGCTAGCTGCTGGTAGTTCACGCTTTCCTGAAAAATAGCATGCGTACCCACCAACATTTGAATATCTCCAGCTTCTAAGCGCGCTAAAACTTCATTGCGAGCTTTGCCTTTTAGCTTTCCGGCAAGCCAGCCTACTTCAATACCTAAAGGTTCTAGCCAGCCACGAAAGTTATTCGCGTGTTGTTCAGCCAATAGCTCTGTTGGCGCCATCAGCGCTACCTGGTGACCAGCTCCAATGGCTGACAGTGCTGCCAGTGCCGCCACTAAGGTTTTACCCGAGCCCACGTCCCCCTGTACTAAGCGCATCATAGGCCGTGCATGCTGCATATCTTTTTGTATATCTTCTACAACCCTCGCCTGCGCGCCGGTAGGTGAAAATGGCAATTGTCCAAGCATCTTATCAATAAGCGGCTGGTTCACACTAATTGGAATACCGGGCTGTGCGTCAGATAGTTTGCGTACTTTCAATACGCTTAAATGGTGTGACAACAGCTCTTCAAGAATTAATCGATACTGAGCAGGGTGCAGCCCCTCTTCCATTTCGTGTACGTCTACATCTGGTGGTGGGCGATGCACCAAATGAAGCGCCTCATTAAGGCTAATTTGGTCATCGTAAATGCCGTCGGGCAGTAGGTCAGCTAGCGCGCCTTTATCTAGAAGTTTTAGAGCCTGATCAGTTAAATTGCGAAGGGTCAACTGTTTGACACCGTCTGTGGTGGGGTAAACTGGTGTCAGTGATTCTTCTGTGGGTGGCGCGTCTTCGTCCACTAGCTTAAATTCGGGGTGCATCATTTCAATGCCCCACTTGCCAGTACGCACTTCACCGAAACAGCGCACCGTATTTCCCGGCGTCATAATTGACCGCTGCACGGCACCAAAGTGGAAAAAGCGCAAAGTTATAGTACCCGTGCCATCACTCAGTTTTACCACCAGCATGCGTTTTTTGCCGTATTGAATGTCGGCGCTCATTACCTCGCCCTGCACGCTTACATGGGTAAACGGGCGGCACTCAGCCACGCTATAAATACGGGTTCTATCTTCGTAGCGATGAGGAAGGTGAAACAGTATATCTTGAAGGGTAAACAAGCCTATTTTATTGAGTTTTTCTGCCACCTTTGCGCCTACGCCTTTAAGCGCAGTAATGGGTGTAGTGGCCAGTGCTTGCATCAAGCGATATCCTTCTTTTGGAACATTAACTATGAAACCTTTGAATTGGCACAAGCTGGTGTTATTCAACGTGTTATAGAAAAAGAAGTGTAAAGGATTGTTCAGGGGTTGGCGAGTACGCTTTAGGCCAGTTTTTTACGCTGGCCTATACAAAAGTGACAGTAAAACCAAAACTTGTACATTGGTTCTTAGTCGGTTTCTAGCGCGTTGGCTTCTGCTTTAGTAATTTGCATTTCTCGCCACCAACTATCATCAGCATCGACTTCACCGATAGCGTTAATAGCAGGCAAAGGCAAGCCTTTGCGCTGGCACAGTTTGTACAAACGCGGGTAACCGTTTTGAAATGCCAATGCCTGACATTCTTCTTCCGGCAACTGCTGTGTGTTGTACATACCCGCAATAGTGCGCTGTCGCTGGGCTTCATAGAGAACCAAAGCTGCGGCCACCGATACATTTAACGACTGCACCATGCCCATCATAGGGATAACGATGTCATGATCGGCAATGGCTTTTGCCTCATCAGAAGCACCGTACTTCTCTTGTCCAAACAAAATTGCGGTGGGTTTAGTGTAATCAACATCACGAAAATCGACAGCGGTATCAGATAAATGGGTGACCAACACCTGCATGCCTTGGCCTTTTAGTTCAGCCATCGCGTCGTTGATATTATCGTGATTGGTTTGGCGCACCCATTGCTGACTGCCCATAGCCGTGCCACGACGAAACTGGTATTTCTTTTCCCACACTGTGTGCACGCGGTGAATACCTACTGCATCACACGTTCTTACTATTGCCGAAACATTATGGGGCTTATGCACATTTTCAAGGCATACCGTTAAGTCAGTTTGCCTTCTTTCCAGCACTTGTCTTATGCGCTGGTAACGCTCAGGTGACATGGCTTACTCCGGCAGTTCCATCACACCATCAATTTCAATCTGTGCGCCTTTAGGCAATGCTGAAACCTGAACCGCAGCGCGGGCTGGGTAAGGCTTGGTGAAGTAACGGCTCATAATTTCATTAACCGTTGCAAAGTGACCAAGGTCAATAAGAAAGATGTTCACTTTCACTAAGTCGTTTGTAGTACCGCCAGCAGCATCACACACCGCTTTAATATTCTCGAAAACTTGTACTGCTTGCGCTTCAAAGTCATCAGAGACCATTTCCATTGTTTCTGCAACAAGTGGAATTTGGCCTGAAAGGTAAACGGTAGTGCCAGCTTTAACCGCTTGGCTGTAAGTACCAATAGCAGCAGGTGCCTTATCGGTCTGAATAATAGACTTAGACATAATAGTTCCTAAATTTTGTAGTAATTAGTGTCGTGATTGACTATGACGAGACACTTTCTGAACTTCCGGCATAGTGCGTATCTTCTTCATTACGCGAGCCAAGTGCACACGGTTGTGCGTGGTAAGTTCAAGGTCAATAAAGTAGATGTTACTCTCTTTTTCTTCAGTTTGCAGACCAATGATGTTGGAATCGCAGCCTGAAATAGTGTTCGTTAATGTTGCCAGTGTGCCCTGATGGTTTATCAGCTCTATACGCAGTGACGCTTTGAATTCGCCTTGCGGGTTGTCGTCCCATTGCATAGGCAGCACGCGCTGTGGCTCTTCTCGCGTTAGCTTGCGGATATTGTTACAGCCAATTTGGTGAATGGTCATACCGCGACCTGGACTTAATACCGCTACAATTTCATCGTCGGGAATAGGATGACAGCAGCGAGAGTAGTGCACAAGCAGGCCTTCTGTACCGCGAATTGCTACATTGCCTTTCTTGTCTGATAAATCTGTTGTGCTTTCACCTAATAAACGACGCGCTACGATTGCACTTAGTTCGTTACCCAGGCCGATATCTACTAGCAAATCGTCAAAATTAGCGTGCTTGGTTTCGGCTACTACACGCTCAATATCAGCATTAGGGATATCATCTAACTTAACACTGCCTAACGCATGACGAAGTAGACGGTTCCCCATGTTCACCGCTTCTTGGGAATGCTGTTTACGCAGATACTGGCGAATACGGGTTCGCGCACGAGCGCTCACCACAAAGTTCAACCAATTTGCATTAGGCTTCGCCTTAGGCGAGGTAATGATTTCTACGGTTTGGCCATTTTCAAGGGGCTTACTTAAGCTGAAGTTTCTGCGCTCAACGCGCACACCTACGCAGGTATTACCTACATCAGAGTGTACCGCGTAAGCAAAGTCGACGGCGGTTGCGCCCATTGGCAATTCGATAATACGCCCGTCTGGCGTAAACACGTAAATTTCATCAGGAAACAAATCAGTTTTCACCGATTCGATAAATTCGAACGACGAACTGGCCGACTGCTGAAGCTCAAGCAAGCTTTGCATCCACTTGCGAGCACGAAGTTGTGCAGTAGTGCCGCTATCGCCTGGCTCTTTATAAAGCCAGTGGGCCGCTACACCTTTATCTGCCATCTGGTCCATTTCCTGAGTACGGATTTGAATTTCAACAGGAATACCATGAGGGCCAATTAATGACGTGTGTAACGACTGATAGCCGTTGGTACGCGGAATAGCGATGTAGTCTTTAAAACGGTTTTCAATTGGCTTATACAAGCCGTGCATAGCGCCAAGCGCGCGATAGCAGCTGTCCACTGATTTAACCACTATGCGAAACGCATAAATATCCATTACCTCGTTGAACATGAGTTCTTTGTTTTTCATTTTCCGGTAAATGGAATATAGGTGCTTCTCGCGGCCTAATACATCAGATTCTATCTCGTAGGCATCAAGGCGTGTCTTAAGCTCTTCGCGAATATTCTCGATGATTTCTTTACGATTTCCCCGAGCCTGACGCACGGCAGATTTTAATGCGCGATGTCGCATGGGGTACATTGCCTGAAAACCTAAATCTTCAAGCTCATTTTTAATATCGTGAATACCCAAGCGATGGGCAATAGGTGCATATATTTCTAGCGTTTCGCGAGCTATGCGACGGCGCTTGTCTGGACGTAAAGAACCCAGCGTGCGCATATTATGGGTGCGGTCGGCAAGCTTGATAAGAATAACCCTGATGTCTTGCACCATGGCCATCATCATTTTGCGGAAGTTTTCCGCCTGCGCTTCTTGTTTCGTGCTAAAGGCAAGTTTATCTAGCTTACTAACACCCTCTACCAGTTCGGCAACAGTCTCACCAAAAGCTTCAGCTAAATCTTCTTTGCTGTAATGGGTATCTTCAATAACGTCGTGTAAAAGAGCCGCCATGATCGTTTCGTGATCAAGGTGCATGTCGGCAAGAATACCGGCCACGGCAACAGGGTGAGTGATATAGGGGTCGCCACTTGAGCGCATTTGTCCATCGTGCGCTTCTTGGGCTAGCACAAAAGATTCCTGAACCAGCTGTACGCGTTCAGCTGATAAATACTCTAAAACTTTCTGCTTTAAACCTTCAAACAAATACACAGTGGAGCGTGACCCTTATCTAACGTTACAACCCTAAGAATACGTTTTATTGTGCAATAAGCCAATACACCAAAAGTAAAGCGCCAGTGCTTTTTTCAAAGCACTGGCGCCAAAATATCGATAAAACCGTTAAAAGGAGGTCTTACTGATCAGATAGAATGTTTGCTACTGATGCAAATTCAGCGTGTTCTTGCTGCTCTTGTGCTTGAAGTTCAGCTTGTTCAAGTGTCGATGCAGTTACAAGACCTTCCTCGATTTCACGAAGTGCTGTAACAGTTGGCTTGTCGTTTTGAACGTCAACCATAGGATCTTTGCCTTCAGTGGCAATTTGACGTGCACGGCGTGCAGCAACAAGCACTAGGTCAAAGCGGTTACCAATTTTATCTACGGCATCTTCTACAGTTACGCGAGCCATGTATTTCTCCGAAAATTAGGTTGAGCAAGTTATTCAAAAAACGGCCGCGTAGTATACACAGATACGTAGCGCGATCCTAGCATTTTGTTTGAATTTGAAGCAGTCAGATCGTGCAAGATGTGCAGCGATCGCAATGCGTTTAAACAAAACACTTATCGTTTGGTAAAGCTTACGCGCTACCGAGCAGTTCGTCCAATAGCACTTGATGACGCATTTGCTGTTTTGCCGTGCGTAGACGCTGGGCAGTAACAATGGCTTCTAAGTCACTTAATGCAGTCGCAAAATCATCGTTAATGATCACGCTATCAAACTCACTAAAATGAGACATCTCTGCTACAGCCTGTGCCATACGCCCAGCAATGACTTCTTCGCTATCTTGACCACGATTATTTAATCGCTGTTCAAGTACATTTAGCGACGGTGGAAGAATGAAAATACCACATGTATCAGGCATAAGCTTTTTGACTTGGCGAGCGCCCTGCCAATCAATATCTAAAAACACATCAATACCGCGGTGCAACGTCTGCTCAATTGTCACGCGAGATGTGCCGTAATAATTGCCAAACACTTCCGCATATTCAAAAAAAACGCCCTGTTCGATAAGCGCTTCAAACTGCTCTCGGCTTACAAAATGATAATGTACCCCGTCTACTTCACCTGGACGCGGTTGACGCGTGGTATGAGACACAGACACCTGCATAGGCGTGGCTGCATTGCCTTCATACTTTTCCATTAGTGCCTTGATGAGGCTTGATTTTCCTGCTCCTGAAGGAGCAGCAAGAATAAATAAATTGCCGAGTAGTGAAGCCATAGGGTATTAAAATTCTATCAAAATGTGGTTATTTCAAGTGGCAATGATAGCATATGAAGCCATTGCGCCGTAACTGTGATTATCGGGTTTATCCATTGATGGTTTGTCCAATTTAATCGCAGGCCGGTGTTAGCAAAATAAATAACAATTATAATTTTCTGAAGATGATGGTGACAGAAAAAGTACTCTGACCCCACGTTTTTTGGAAAGGACAGAGATTGCCCGTGAGAAAGGATAACCATTGGTAATAGGGTAACAACAAAATTAGGAAACAAAGAATGACTCAGCAACTTCTGCCGTGCGTAGAGATAAATCCATCCACTACGCCTGATGCCTGCGTTATCTGGCTACATGGTTTAGGCGATTCTGGCCACGGTTTTGCGCCTATCGTGCCCGAATTAAAGCTTCCTGAATCAATGGCAGTCAAATTTCTATTTCCCCATGCACCTGAACGCCCCGTTACTATTAACGGTGGAATGCGTATGCGAGCATGGTACGACATTAAATCACTGGATTTTGAAAGCCGCGCAGACTTAGAAGGCGTAAAAGAATCTGCTGCACAAATAGAAGCACTTATTGAAGCGCAAATTGAAAGTGGTATTCCCAGTGAACGCATAGTACTTGCTGGATTCTCGCAAGGCGGTGTGATTGCACTTCACTTAGCGCCTAGATATAGCCGTAAGTTTGCTGGCGTTATTGCACTATCAACCTATATGTGTGAGCCATCGCTACTTGCAAGTGAGGCAACAGACACAAACCGTGAAACGCCAATTATGATGGCACACGGTGAACAAGACGAAGTGGTACCCGTATTCATGGGCAACGCGGCGTTTAAAACACTTAGCGAGAGTGGTTTCAACGCTACTTGGCAAACCTACACCATGCAGCATAATGTCTGCATGCAAGAGCTTAATGACGTAAGCGCTTGGCTTCAGAAGGTTTTAAACTAAGTTTTTTGAGGCATTATCCAGTGTGGTTCCAGTGTGATAGCTAGCTACAATACGGCTAGTTATCGCACTGCGTCGAGCGCCGCTCAAACTATTACAATTACATCCACGGGTTGCACTTATGGTTTGTCACTGAACGCCAAAAGCAATATGTTTTAAACATCTTGCTATTCTGCAACCTGATTTCTGCCCCCATTTTTTGCCTTATAAAGATTATCATCGGCTTGTTTTAAGCTAGCGTGCAGCTTGTCGTCGGTAAGCGCGGTAGCCACGCCAAAGCTGGCGGTAATATTGTGATTGATATCACCTTCTACAAACGGGCTTTCTTCAACAACTTTTCTCGTCTTTTCCGCAAGCTTTACGCCTTGGCTCAACGGCGCCAGAGGAAAAAGTACTAGAAACTCTTCTCCGCCGGTACGCGCAACGATGTCTGATGCTCTAACAGCATCCTTGATAATGCTAGTGAAGTGAATTAGTACCTCATCACCGATATCATGCCCATAGGTGTCATTAATCTTTTTGAAGTGGTCTATATCGACAACCACTGCGGTTAATGGGAAATAGGCGCCAGGGTCTTTCATAACGCGTTCAAAAAAGACGGTTTCTAAAAAGCGTCTATTCGGTAACTTGGTGAGGGGGTCAGTATTCGCCTGCCTCATGCGCTCTAAGTTTTCACGCAGCATTTCTTTTCGGCTTTTGTGCCAGAAATTTTCACCAATAAAGGCAACGCAAATAAAGCAAAAGGTTGCAATCAAAAACCGAGAAACATGTTCATCAGGGTATTTCGCAACGATGACATCTTGGTTGTAGAGCATATAGATAGCAAGCACCATGGTGACTGCAACATAAACCATGGCTGGCTTGAATCGCACCACTATTATTTGAATAAATATCAGAGGGAAAATGAAATATAGGCCTGTGCTATTCAACCCTCCGGTATAAACCAGAGCATTAATAGTAAATAAAACGATAACCCCTGCGACATAGTAAAAGACGTCACTTTTCGGAAAAATATGCGACAGCGCAACATTGAGATAAATCACCGAAGCAGAGGTAGCTAAAGCGCCTACTAATAGTGGGTTATCCGTGCCCCAGTTAAGCCATGCCATGAACGCCATAATGGTCGCCCCGACGTAGGAAATGAAGTACAGCGTTAACCTACGCCTTTTTTCTTCAGCCCCATCTTGCTGTGCGTTTTTTAGCAATTGTCCTACTGGCGTGTTGTCCATACTAACAACTGTACTCCCCAAATTTATAAGCGCACTTTTTCATGGTTGTAATCATAGACGCATATTTGCACAAAAACCAAGTAGAAAACTGCGCCTAATTTCAAACATTAACGCAGAAAATGCGTATACTACGAGGTATCTCGTATAGCGTTGTGTTACAACGTTTAAGTTTCTTTTTTACAGAGTTTGGAATAGCCATGAGTCACCTCAACACTACCCGCACCGTTCGAATTGCTACTAGAAAAAGCGCGCTAGCGCTTTGGCAAGCAGAGTATGTGAAGGCAAAATTAATGGAGCATTATCCATCAATGACCGTTGAGCTTGTGCCTATGAGTACACAGGGCGATAAAATTTTAGATACGCCATTGGCGAAAATTGGCGGTAAAGGGCTGTTCATTAAAGAACTTGAAATAGCCATGCTGGAAGGCCGTGCTGATATTGCGGTTCACTCAATGAAAGACGTTCCCGTAGAATTTCCTGAAGGTTTTGGCCTGCACGCTATTTGTGAACGCGAAAACCCGTTTGACGCCTTTGTTTCAAATGATCACGATAGCCTAGACGCGTTACCACATGGCGCAGTAGTGGGCACGTCGAGCCTTCGCAGACAGTGCCAAATTCGTAAATATCGCCCCGATCTCATCATTAAAGATTTGCGTGGCAATGTGAACACGCGATTAGCAAAGCTAGATGCGGGTGAATACGACGCTATTATCCTAGCTTCTGCAGGCCTTATTCGCCTTGAAATGGAATCTCGTATTCGTATGCCGTTGCCTGCTGACATTTCGCTGCCGGCTGTAGGCCAAGGTGCAGTAGGTATTGAATGCCGTAACGACGACGAAGAACTAATTAACTTGCTACAAGCGTTAAATCATACCGACACCAACACCCGTGTTACCGCAGAGCGCGCCATGAACGAAAGATTAGAAGGCGGCTGCCAAGTACCTATTGGCAGTTTTGCTACACTTGACGGCAACACATTAACGTTAACCGGCATGGTTGGGAAACCAGATGGCTCTGAGCTGCTGTTTGCGTCGGCTACCGCATCCCGCGAAAAAGCCACTGACATCGGCGTTGAAGTGGCTGAGGCGCTTTTAGAGCAAGGTGCTGGGGAAATTCTTAAAGCACTTTATAACTAAGTTATATTTAGTAGAAGCGCGCATTCCTAAACACGTAGGAATGCGCAGCAAACTTAAAAGGATGAGAGTTCGATAGAATGCTTCTGTTCACGCGCCCACTGCCAAAATTAAAAGCAAGTGCTTCAGCTTTCGAGCAAGCGGGCATTAACGCGGTAGGGATAGCCACCTCTGACATTATTGATATCTCATCTGAACGAAAAGCCGCAGCGGAGTATTTAGCTTCCAATACAGTAAACGCAATTATTGTTACCAGCGTATACGCTGTGAATAGTGTTATTTCGGGGCTGCGTAACACAGCCACCCCACTCCCTTTGATTATCGCCGTTGGCGATGCCACAGCTCGCAAACTTAAGGCAGGCCTTGAAACGATTTCTTCGGCAAACGTTATTACTCCAAAGGTTCATACATCCGAAGGTATACTGGCAATGCATCAACTTAATGAGGCAAACTGTCAGCATGTCGTTATTATTAAAGGTGAAGGTGGGCGAGACGCCATAGCAAAAGGGTTAGACGAAAACGGTATTTTAGTAAATAGCTTTTGCGTTTACAAAAGAGAGCAACTTACACGCCCAATTTACACAAAACGGTGGAAAATAGGCGAAGTTAGCGGCATTATCGCTACAAGCGAAGCAATGGCACTGCAATTGATAGAACAATTTGGTGACGCGCTCATAACCTTTAAATGGTTAACTGTTAGCAGCCGAATAGCCAAAACCCTTAACAGCAAAGGTGTTAAAGAGGTAGCGGTTTGTCAGCGAGCCACCGATCAGGCACTCATCGCCTGGGTAAAGGATAACTGGGAGTATTGAATGGCCAACAATAACGAAAATAGCCCACAAAAAGAGGAACTCGTAAAAGTGGAAGCTGAAAAAGAAGTAATTGAGTCTTCTGCCACGCAGAGTGAATCGACTGAATCTGGCACTAAGAAAAAGAAATCATCAGGCAATGGCCTGCTATGGTTCGTTGTAATCATTTTGTTCTTAGCCGTAATAGGTATGGCTGGCGCGGGCTACTGGTATTACATGCAGCAGCAGTCGGCTAGCGCAGATTCCGCCAACACACAGCAAAGCAACACGGCAAAGTTAAACAATATCGAACGAGAACGTAGCGAAATCTTAGCGTCTCTAGAAGAAGTGTCGCGAACGAATAAAGCTCTACAAAGTACGGTCGATGAACTTAAGTCTGAAAACGAGAAACTTAGCCTACAGACCGAGTCTACGCTTCAACAGCTTAACAATTTGGAAGGTCGCCGCCCAGCCGACTGGCTAATAGCAGAAGCTGACTATTTAGTTCGCATGGCGGGCCGAAAGCTTTGGCTTGAAAACGATGTTCGCACAGCAATTTTGCTATTGGTTAATGCAGATAAGCGCTTAAAGTCTTTGGCTGACCCGTCGGTACTACCCGTTCGCGCTAACCTAGCTGAAGATATTCAAACGCTACAGCAGCTAAACCCTGTATCGCAAAGTTCGGTAGCGCTTGCCCTTACTGGCATGATTGCGCAAATCGACAAGCTGCCGTTGGATACCTTCGAGAAACCAGAAGATGCTAGCGCAGAAGACACCACCTTGTCAGAATCAGCCGACGACTGGCAGGAAAATTTAGCAAAAGTATGGCGCTCATTGGTTAACGATTTTCTTACGGTTAAAACCATTGAAGGCCCGGTTGAGCCGGTGCTTTCATTAGAAGCGCAGTTCTTGGCAAAAGAGCAGCTTCGCCTACAGCTTATGCATGCACAAACCGCCGCGCTTCAAGGCGATGCGGGTCTTTACAACCAGTCACTTCAGTACGCACAAACGCTGCTTATTGAAAAATACGATACTGAAAAAAGCCAAGTAACTGGCTTTGTAGATGCACTACAAAACCTAATTGCCACCGATATATCACGCCCTATTCCAACAGAGTTAGCGTCACAAAAACCGCTAGAGCGTTTATTGGATAGCCGTGTTAAGCAGGTGTTCGGACAAGGAGCAAGTGCACTATGAAATGGTTAGCTATTGCCCTTGCGGTATTAGCCGCATTCGTTGTTGCGCTTATTGTTGGGCCAATGATACTTGGCGATAAAGGTTACGTACTTATTTCCCTAGGCAGTACTGCTATTGAAATGACCGTGATCAGCTTTTGTATTTTGGTCATTGGTGCCGTTATCGCTTGGTATGTGTTATCCCGTTTTGTTTTGTGGGCGTTAAGCTTAATTACAGGCTCACATAAATGGTTCGGCACCTTAGGTGAACGCAAGCGCAAGCGCGCGTTTTACGATGGACTGCACGCTATGGCCGCAGGTGACTTTGAGTCGGCACAAAAAGCATTAGGCAAAACCACCAACGGTGATTTTGAAGGCGTGAACTATCTAGCCTCAGCGCAAATTGCTTTTGCCAACGACGACTTAGCCAAAGCCCGTTATTTTCTGGTTCAGGCCACGGACTTTCCGAAAGCGAAAGTAGCGGCAACAGTCATGCATGCACGCATTGATGTAGCTGAAGAAAAGTTTGATGCAGCGCTAGAAAAGCTTAACGAACTAGACGAGCAAGACCGTGACAACAAGCAGGTTGTGCAGTTAAAAGCGCAAATTCTTGCCAAGCTAGGTAAATGGCAGATTCTTCAAGAGAATTTATCGGGCTGGCGTAAAGCCTTGCCTAAAGCTGACTACACCACGTGGAGCCAGCGTATTGCTAAAGGTAAGTTTGCCGAAATTGCCAGTAAGCAAGGTGCCGTTGAGCTAAAATCGTATTGGGATACACTGCCCCGCAAGCTGCGCCACGACGACGCTTATCGCGCCGCTTATGTTCAACAACTTCTTGACCAAGGTATGCATGCCGACGCTCAAAATTTATTAGTTGAATGGCAAAAACGTGGGCCGAACAGCGCGTTATTCGCGCTGTTCGCTCAGCTTAATATTCCTGATGCATCGCCATCATTACGTCTACTTGAAAGCTGGATAAAGCAAGACGAAGAAAACGTTGAGCTTTATTCCACGCTAGGTCAAGTGGCGTTCAACTCTGGTGATGACGTATTGGCGGAAAAAGCCCTGCTTAAAGCCACAAAAATGAAATCGCGCAAAGAGGATTTATTGCTTCTGTCTGCCATTAGCGAGCGCAAACACGATACTGCCGCCGCACTTCAGCTTTACAAAGAAAGTCAGCAGCTAGCAGTTTAGCCACATGATGTCGCCAAGCTAACCACGCGTGGCGAGTAAACTGAAAAGCCCCCATTAGTTGACGTTTCAACTGCTGGGGGCTTTTTTGTTTTGAAGATAAAATCGCTAGGCCATGCCTAGCTGCTCATATACCTCGTCTAGCTCGTCACGAATTTTTGCATTGGCGAAACTCAACCCGTTTCCACGTTTTTCATCATCAATAACGCGAACCCAAGACTTACCGTATCTCTCAACTTCATCGTCACTGCATGCATCTGCGTTAAACATGTACAGCGGCTGTGCGTAGTTCATCTGTGCTAAGTTTGCCGTAAGTTGGAAGGGTTTTAGTATTTCGGGCACGGTGGCAAACATGTCAAACCCGCTATAATTCTTCGCCTGTCCGCCGGCAGAACAAATAAGCATGAGATCTTTACCTTTCAGCTTGTCACCTTTGCTGCCATAAGCAAATTGATATTCAAGCACATCATCCAGCCACTTTTTAAGTAACGGTGTCATCGACCACCAATAAATAGGGAATTGAATAACAATACGATCGTGCTCTAAAAGCAGCTTTTGCTCCTTGTCTTTATCAATTTGAAAGTCGGGATACTCGTTGTACATATCGCGGCTTGTGGTCACTTTTCCAGATGCAATAATTTGCTTTTGCCAAGTATTATTCACTCTGGATGTTGCTAAGTTGGGGTGGAATACCAAGTGTAAAATCTTCATAACGCCCTCTTAAATAAGACCAAACTGTTTTAGTGCGGCAGATGCAACTGTTTCTCCGAACTCTTGAACGAAATGTCCGGCCTCCGGCACTTCCATTGGCTCTGGGCACCCCTTAATAACACCCTGCATGAAATGCATAACATCTGGCCCCAACATTTTGTCTTTCATACCAATAGCCATGAAGGTTTCCCCATCCCAATCATTCTTCCAAAAAGAGAAGGCTCTAGTAGAAGTTTCAATACACACTTGATCGGGGTTTGCGACAATTTTGGGAAACTTCAATACCCCTGATAAGTAACTGCTGTCAGGGAATGGTGCAGCGTAAGCGTTAGCTTCGTCTTCATTGATAGTAGGTGCATATTGCTTAAAAAAGTGCGACAGCGACAGCGGATTAGCTTTTACAATATCGTCATGCCATTCAATAAACGCTGGCGCAGTAACAGGCTCCACCAACAGCCCCGTATTCATAATGATTAAACGTTTAAACCGGCGCTGCATATCCATAGGCAATGTAAGCCCAAGTAAACCACCCCAGTCTTGGCATACCAATGTAATGTTTTTAAGGTCTAGGCGCTCAATAAGCTGTATCAAATAATTGCGGTGAAACTCGAAGGTGTAAGTATCTTCACCGATAGGTTTATCTGATTTACCAAAACCTAATAAATCGGGCGCAACGACACGACCACCCGCTTTAACAAACTCTGGAATCATTTTTCTGTATAAATAACTCCAAGCGGGCTCACCATGAAGACAAAGAAATACATTCTCTGCGCCTTTGCTACCTTCATCAATATAGTGGCCACGCAAGCCTTCATACCCTTCAAGATCATCTACATAGTTGGGCTCAAAAGGGTAATCAACGAGATTTTTAAATCTGTCATCGGGGGTTCTTAACGCTTTAATCATCACACATCCTCATAAACTCGGCTTCAACACCACAAATTAGGTCATACGACCTAATCATTGAAACATTAGGTCATCCGACCTAAAATATCAAGCCGTTATTTTGGAAAAATCACCGCGCTTTAGGTAAATTACTCAAAGTGAAGAAAAAATTGATAAGCAAAGGCAGCATGAAAAAAAGCGAAAAATCACAGAAAATATTAGACGTCGCATTAACTTTGCTAAAAAATGAGGGTGACTATGGTGTAACCATGAGGCAAGTTGCTGCTGGTGCAAATATGACATTAAGCAACGTGCAGTATTACTTCAAAAACAAAGATAACTTGCTTGTTACTCTTGCCGACCGTTACTTTCAATCGTGCCTGTCTGAAATGCGCGAAATGCCCAAACTTACGTCTGAAGCTACCCTACATGAAGACCTTACATCCTTAGTAAAAGCGTTTTTATGCCACGGACTTGAATTGTCAGAAATGTGTCGTATATTTCGCGAATATTGGGCAATTTCCACTAGAAATGCTGCCATTGAACAGTATTTAAAGGCCTATTACCAATCATCTGCACAGGTGCTTAATGCTATTTTCAGCCCTGTAGCTGCAACACCAGACAACGCCTCAAAAGCGGTGGCGTTATTCATACCCTTTGTAGAAGGCTATTCGATTACCGCCATGTCGCTAACAACCGACTTCGAAGGTGACGTTAAAGATATGTGCGATTTATTACACATGATTTTGCTTCGCCCATAGTGCGACTTTTAGCATTTCCCTACTCTTCAGCACTTGTAATCTTTTCGGCATTGACGATATAGTAAAAAGGAATTGTTGATTTGTGTTGTGTAATTAACACGAATCAAAGTAACAACTTGTCGGAGTGCTTCACTGGTAATCCAGTAAGCTGAGACCACGAAAGTGGGATCCGTAGAACCTGATCAGGCTAATACCTGCGAAGGGAACAAGAAAATGCAATGTGTGCAATACCAAGCACTAGCTTGGCATTGTGAAGCGAAGTTATTTAGCTGTTGATGCTAAACACACCACGCTTTACGACACTTTGAGTCACTCATAGTCAGTTGTTTAAGTGGGTTACCCAATGAACATCAACACAGGTTAAGCGTGTAATTTTCGTAGCCTAATCTGAATAGCCCGCTAACGTAAAAGGTCTAGCCCCTTCTGCACTTACACTTTGTATTCTCCTTCACTCCTGACAAGCATTTTTAGAACCTATACTTACAAGGTAAAATGCTATGTCGAACAGACGCGAACAACGCCAACAAGCTCAGCAATTCATAAATGAACTAGCGGGCGAAGCTTATCCCAATTCAACTCGCCACTACGAGTGTGGCAGCCGCGACGATATCCGCGTTACCATGCGCCTTATCCACCAGCACGACAGCCTAGTCGGTGGCACCGAAGAAAGCCCCATTCTAGAGCCTAACCCACCAATTCCGGTGTACGATACCTCTGGACCCTACGGCGACCCGCAAGAAAACATAGATGTGCACAAAGGTTTAAGCCCACTTCGCCAAAAGTGGATTGAAGAGCGCAGCGATACCATCGAACTAGCAGGTGTATCATCAAGCTTTGCGAAAGAGCGTGAAAACGACATTTTTACCGAAGATTTCCGCTTTATCCGCAGCCGCAAACCGTTAAAAGCGAAGGCAGGTAAGAACGTCACCCAGCTTCACTACGCAAGGCAGGGCATTATTACCCCTGAAATGGAATACATTGCCATACGTGAAAACATGGGCCGCCAAGCCATTAAAGACGCCGAGCTAACGCAGCAACACAAGGGCGAGCACTTCGGCGCGAATTTGCCCGATACCATTACGCCTGAGTTTGTACGCCAGGAAGTTGCCGCAGGCCGCGCCATTATTCCGTGTAACATTAATCACCCCGAACTAGAGCCAATGATTATCGGCCGCAATTTCTTGGTGAAAATTAACGCCAACATTGGGAATTCGGCGGTAACCTCGTCTATCGAAGAAGAGGTAGAAAAGCTTGTTTGGTCAACGCGCTGGGGCGCAGATACCATCATGGACCTTTCTACCGGCAGAAATATTCACGAAACCCGCGAATGGCTGCTGCGAAATAGCCCGGTACCTCTTGGCACCGTACCTATTTATCAAGCGCTAGAAAAAGTAAACGGCATAGCCGAAGACTTAACCTGGGAGATGTTTAAAGACACGCTCATCGAACAAGCCGAGCAAGGAGTGGATTACTTCACCATTCACGCAGGCGTACTGTTAGAGTACGTGCACCTTACCGCAAAACGGGTTACTGGCATTGTCTCGCGCGGCGGTTCAATCATGGCGAAGTGGTGCTTAAGCCATCACCAGCAAAGCTTTTTGTACGAACATTTCCACGAAATCTGCGAAATTTGCGCTAAGTACGATGTAGCGCTGTCGCTAGGTGATGGCTTGCGCCCTGGAAGCGTTGCCGATGCCAACGATGATGCGCAGTTCTCTGAATTACGTACCTTGGGTGAGCTGACCAAAATAGCCTGGGAATACGATGTTCAGGTAATGATTGAAGGCCCAGGGCACGTACCAATGCACATGATTAAAGCAAACATGGAAGAGCAGCTTAAGCACTGTCACGAAGCGCCGTTTTATACCCTTGGCCCCCTCACCACCGATATCGCTCCTGGCTACGATCACTTCACCTCAGGTATTGGCGCCGCCATGATTGGTTGGTATGGCTGCGCAATGCTGTGCTACGTAACCCCAAAAGAACATTTAGGTTTACCTAACAAAGAAGACGTTAAGCAGGGGCTTATTACCTACAAAATAGCGGCTCACGCTGCCGACTTAGCGAAAGGTCACCCCGGCGCGCAAATACGCGACAACGCTATGTCGAAAGCGCGCTTCGAGTTTAGATGGGAAGATCAGTTTAACCTTGCATTAGACCCCCACACTGCTCGCGCTTATCACGATGAAACCTTGCCGCAGGCCTCTGGCAAAGTTGCGCACTTTTGTTCTATGTGCGGCCCTAAATTTTGCAGCATGAAAATTTCTCAAGAAGTACGTGATGTCGCTAAACAAGCAGAAACCCAAGAGCTTGAGAAAGAAAAAGGCATGAAAGACATGGCTGATGCATTTAATCAGTCGGGTGCTCAGCTTTATCACACAGTAGATAGCAAGGTAGAGTTGCCATGACAAACCGCCACCTTACTAAACCCGTACTAGAGCCACCTAGCATAAGGCTGCCGGCGGTATGGTGCATAGGCGGCGTTGACTCAAGTGGTGGCGCGGGTATAACCCGCGACGCCATCACGCTTGCCGATTTAAGCGTTCATGCCTGTGTGCTCACCACACAACTTACCGTGCAATCAAACCAGCATCTGCTTAGCAAAGAAAGCATGAGTGCATCTGCGCTGAACCAGCAGTGGCAAGTACTTTACGAAGATACGCCACCACGCGCCATTAAAGTTGGCGCTGTCGCAAACGATGAACAAGCGCTTTTACTATGCGCACGTATTCAATCGTTAAAAAAACCTCGCCCCTTTGTGATATGGGACCCTGTGCAGTCTTCTTCATCTGGCGGCATGTTAAGCGACTTAAGCGAAAGCGTTGTTGACGAGTTGCTGAATACAGTTGATTTGGTCACCCCAAATATTGACGAGCTAGCTTGGCTGTCTAATTTGCCGGTAAACGACGATACTAGCCTAGCGTCAGCAATAAACCGGCTTATTGGAAAAGGGGCAAAGAGTGTTTACGTTAAAGGCGGCCACGCCGAGTGGCAAACTCAGGTATATGACACCTTTGTTTGCGCCTCGCACACCCTTCACTTTAGTCAACCGATAATCGATAACGGTAAACTTCGGGGTACTGGCTGCATGTTAGCAAGTGCGATTGCAGGTTTTATTGTTAACGACTATTGCATTGAAGATGCGCTCACCCTAGCAAATGCCTATGTATGCGAAGTAAGGCGAAATACCCTTTGCAAGCCCGATATTAATAGCGCTAAGGTCCATAGTAATGGGACAAGTTTGCCCACGTATTTCCCTCGAACTAACGGTTTTCCCGCAAACGCCGCAAGTTTTCCAAAGGTAGATTTTCACCAAGGTAGCGCTGTTTATTACAATAAAGATTTAAGCCTAAATTTTCCGTCGAACAGCGACGTACCCTCAGAAAGTACAAAAGCTAATATAGTCCAATTTCCTACACTTACTCATACGAACCTAGGCATTTACCCCGTAGTAGACAGCGTTGAGTGGATAGCGAGACTTTGGCCAACGGGCGTAAAAATTATCCAGCTGAGGGTGAAGAAAGGTTCACAACAAGACATTCGCCAACAGATTAAAGATGCCATTGAGTTAGTGGAGCACACCAACTGTCAGTTATTTATTAACGACTATTGGGAGTTAGCCATAGAGCTAGGCGCTTATGGCGTACATCTAGGTCAAGAAGATCTCGACACTGCAGATTTAAACGCTATTCAAAGTGCCGGGCTTAGACTGGGTATTTCAACCCATGGATTCGCTGAAATTCAGCGCGTTCGCGCGCTAAACCCTTCTTACATTGCCCTTGGCCATATATTTCCAACCAATACCAAAGATATGCCGTCTAAACCCCAAGGTGTAGAGCGCTTGGCAAAATATGTGAAGCTGTGTGAAGGCATACCTACCGTGGCCATTGGCGGTATTAATTTATCACGTATAAATGACGTGGCTAAAACCGGGGTTGACGGGATTGCCGTGGTTAGTGCCATTACACACGCGGAGCATCCTCTGCAAGCATACCAAGCGCTAGCGCAGGAGGCAGGTTTTGCTTAAGCACCAGGATATACAGCGTTACAGCAGACAGCTCTTGCTCGACTGTATCGACCACGACGGTCAGTCTAATTTAGCAAGCGCCCACGCGGTGGTTTTTGGGCTGGGCGGCTTGGGAAGCTTAACCGCCCGATATTTAGTTGGCGCAGGTGTTGGAAATATTACACTGGTAGATGGTGACACTGTTGATATCAGCAACTTACAGCGCCAAGTTAGCTACAACGAAATGCATTTAGGCGAGCTTAAAGCTAAGTCGCTGTATAACGAACTTCGCAAAGTTAACTCTGACTTAAACATTCAATTTAAAAGCAAGTTTGCTGATAGTAACAACTTACCAACCTTAATTTCATCTGCCACTTGTGTACTGGATTGCACCGACAACATTACGGTGAGACGGCAGATAAATGCGGCGTCCTATCGCGCCTCTATTCCGCTTTTTATTGCAGCAGCCAGCGGCCTTACATGGCAAGCACTTAATTTGCCGCAAACCTCGGACTCTTGTGGTTGTTACGAGTGCCTAGTAAATAAGATTTCCGTACGTGAAGACTGTTTGAGCAAAGGCGTACTGGGCCCTGTTGTTGGTATGGCCGCTTGCCATCAGGCAACACAAGCATTGTTGTTTTTAGCAAAAGGGTTCCAAGCCGACATTAAGTGGGGACACTACCTAACTGGAAATGCAGGCCTTGGTTCGCTGCAAAGCTTTACGTTACCCCCTTCTTCTAGCTGCGAGGTTTGCAATGACCCCAATTAAAGTAAACGTAAACAATCAACCTATGAACGTGATCTCGCCCATCTCGCTAAGCGAGTTAATTGCCCTTAAACAACTGAATGACGACGGTACCGCCATTGCTAGAAATGCCGCCATAGTGAGTAAAAAAGAATGGCCGACCACTTACCTTAAAGACAACGACACCGTTGATATCTTCACCCTAGTTGCAGGAGGCTAATATGTTAACGCTTGCAAACCACACTTTTTCATCACGTCTTTTAACCGGTACAGGAAAGTTCAGCAACGCCACCACCATGAAAGATGCAGTGGCCGCCACACAAAGTAACATTGTTACCTTGGCAATGAAGCGCGTGGCGAGTAACAGCGCGCAAGACGAAACGCTAACGGCACTTCGAGAGTTAGGGGTTACTCTGCTGCCTAATACATCGGGGGCTAAAAATGCCCAAGAAGCCATATTTGCCGCAGAACTTTCTTATGAAGCGCTTGGTAGCCCATGGATAAAGTTGGAAATTCACCCCGACCAACGCTATTTACTGCCCGACCCAATCGAAACCCTTCAGGCCGCCGAGGCTTTGGTAAAAAAAGGGTTTCACGTTCTGCCCTACTGCGGCGCAGACCCCGTTTTGTGTAAACGACTAGAAGAAGTAGGCTGCGCCGCCGTTATGCCGTTAGGCGCACCCATTGGTAGCAATCAGGGCTTACAAACTAAGCCTTTCTTACAAATTATTGTTGAGCAAGCTTCTATTCCGGTCATAGTAGATGCAGGTATTGGCAAGCCCAGTGAAGCCATGGCGGCCATGGAAATGGGTGTTGATGCGGTACTAGTAAATACTGCTATTGCCACTGCACAAAACCCTGTTGCCATGGCAGAGGCCTTTGCAAGCGCCGTAGAAACAGGCCGAAAAGCGTTTGAAGCAGGGCTTGGTGCAACATCTAATTTGGCGCAGGCTTCTAGCCCGCTTACTGCCTTTTTGGAGCCTGCGGTATGAAGGTAGCACAAGCGCTAATGCATCAAGACTTAGCCCATCTAGCTATGTCAATTAACAGTAAAACGGCGAGTGACGTAGAGCGAGCATTAGGTAAAAAATCACTCTCACTCGATGATTTTATGGCGCTTATCTCGCCTGCCGGCTCACATTACTTGGAAGCCATGGCAAGTCGCGCGCAGGCACTCACTCGCCACCGCTTTGGTAATACCATGCAGCTATTCGTGCCTTTGTATTTGTCGAACCTGTGTGCCAACGAATGTACCTATTGCGGCTTTACCATGAGCAATAAAATAAAGCGCAAGACTCTATCTATAAGTGAAGTACTCACTGAAATTGAAGCCATTAAAGATATGGGGTTTTCTCAAGTGTTGCTGGTAACTGGCGAACACGAAACCAAAGTGGGCATGAACTATTTTGAGCAAACCCTTAGCGCCATTCGCGACAAGGTAAGCTACCTTATGATGGAAGTGCAGCCTCTGAAATGGGAACAATACCAATCATTAAAACATCTGGGGTTAGATGCCGTACTGGTGTATCAAGAAACCTATTCGCCGCAGCAATACGCCAGCTACCATACCCGAGGTAAAAAGCAGGACTTTTTATGGCGACTGGAAGCCAGCGACCGCATTGGGAAAGCGGGTATCGATAAAATAGGTATAGGTGCGCTACTTGGTTTAGGTGACTGGAGAGTTGACAGCGCTATGACCGCTCTTCACGGCAAGTTAATTCAGCAGCACTATTGGCAAAGCCGTGTATCTATTGCCTTTCCGCGCCTGAGAAGCTGCGAAGGTAATAGCACTGGTGGCAACGCGCTTACCAATAACAAACTACCTAACGAGCGAGACCTGCTGCAGCTTATATGTGCCCATCGCTTGTTTAACCCGCAAGCAGAATTATCCCTGTCTACCCGCGAGTCGGCGGTATTCAGAGATGGCGTAATGCCGCTGGGTATCACATCAATGAGTGCTGCGTCACAAACTCAGCCAGGCGGTTACAGCGAGCCCTCGCAGGCATTAAATCAGTTTGATATTGATGACAGTCGCTCGGTGCCAGAAGTGATAAACGCGATTGCAAGTAAAGGGCTAGAGCCTGTTTGGAAAGATTGGATGCCCTTTGAAGCACGTGCATAAATGTTCGCGTTAAAGCACCAGTTAACACGCTGCTTTATCACGCAATAACCGATTAGTTTTTTTAAGGCAAAACAAATAGAAAATTTGTTTTGCTTTCGTGTAAAACCCTCCGTAGAATCCGCCCAAATTTTAGCCAGACGCTATTTTTAAACGTCTGGCTTTTTCGTCTTATTTATCCCATATTACATTTATCAGAAGTTAAGGAATTGGCGTTGGATACCTTTGAATTTATTCAAATTCGAAAATTTATTGTGAAGCTTGGAAAAATGCTTCACAAATACGGTACGCCTGCATTTCGGCTAGAGGCCTATTTAGGCGACGTGGCCGAGTATTTAGGCGTCCATGCCTCTTTTATTTCTACTCCCACCTCGCTCACTTTTGTTATTTGGAGCGACCGTCACGAAGACGAATACAACCACTCGGCGCGATTACAGCCCGGCGATCTAGATATGAACGCGCTGTCGCTAACCGACGAATTAGCCAGCGAACTTCTATCGGGAAATCTTTCGCTAGCTGAAGCCGATAAGCGCCTAAATGAAATAGATGCGATGGGCAGTCCCTACGGTAAATTATCTACCGGTACGGCATTTGCCATGGCCACCGGTGCATTCGCTATGCTAATGGGTGCAAGCTGGAGCGAAATAGGTTGGTCTGCTGCGCTGGGAATTGTGGCCTACTTGTGGACGTTATGGGCAGAACGTTCGAAGCGCGTAAACCTAATGCTAGAGCCTGTTACCGCATTTGTAGGCGGCATTTTAACCTGTGCCATAAGCCAATATGTTGACCCAGGAATTAACATTCCCTTAGTTGTGCTCTCATCGGTGATTGTATTTGTACCTGGGCTTGCGCTGACAATGGGGTTAGCCGAACTATCTTCCCGAAATATGGTGTCGGGCACGGCCCGTACCATGGACGCCATTATGCAGCTATTTAAACTGTATTTCGGTGCATTTCTAGGTGTATCGGTAGGTTTCAGTGTGTTTGGTGAGAACGTGTATACCCCAGCTGAATCCCTGCCCTATTGGGCAACCTGGCTGGCGGTATTTTTACTTTGTATTGCGCTAGTTGCCATATTTAGAACCCGTATTAAGCACATACCCTGGGCACTGGCAGCTGCATTTATTGCTTACAGTGCAACTGCATGGAGCTCAGACTACATGAGCCCAGGGCTTGGTGCGTTTGTGGGTGCATTTGCCCTGGGTATTTTTGCCAATGCGTTCACCCGCATTGCCGATCAGCCCGCCACCATTGTTGCAATGCACGGGCTTATCGTTCTCGTACCGGGGTCTAAAACCTATATCGGCTTGAACTCATTTATGACCGGCCAAGACTTTGTAAAGGCCGACCATTTGGGCCAAGAAGTGTTTCTGATCTTTATGTCGCTAGTGGCTGGGTTAATCTTTGCTAACGTGGTTGTGCCCACCAAAAAGGCGCTATAACGTAAATGCAATAACCTGAAGGTTTCGCGTTTGAGTGCGGCTAGTACCATTAGGCTGCGCAAAATTGCTAGCGCAGCCTAACAAGTGGGCGAGAGTTGCTATTTAAGCAGCTTGATTAACGCTCTTCCTAAGCGGGCGTTAAGCGCACCGGCGGCAATGGCTTCAGCCGAGTTTTCCATGAACTTGGCCGACAAGCTGCCGCCAATCTGGTTGGCTACTTCATCGGTGGCTAGGTCGAATACGCCTTGCGCAGCAATATTTTGTGCCAGCACTTTTAGCAGCTTCCAATTCCCTACAGTGCTTGGCCTTAGCCCATATACACGGGCCATACGGCGAATGGTGCGAAAGCTAATCCATACTACTGCAAAAGTTTGAATAAGGTTGTTAGGGCTTATAAACGCCAAGCTTCCTGCCGTTACCGATTCTTTGTTTAGCACCTTGTGTGCTTTTTCCTGCACCGGCTTTAATACCGCATCTTCGTAAAGGCCGAGTCGTTCTGGCCCCGTCATATCGTCTTGAAGCTGCTGCTGATAACGCTCGAAACAATGGGCCGCGTAAGACCCTCTAGAAAAGCGTTTGCCATGTTGGGTCAACACACGGTCTATTTCTTGTGGCGAGGATGGCATATCCGCTGAAGGCTTTTTACCCGCTGAAGGCTCTCTTTTAAAAGCCAGTAAATCACGGATAACACTCGCGTCTTCCATGGCTGTATTTACTTGCTTATAGCCGCGCCATTCTTTGAAGCTTAGAAAGCTAAAGCAGCTTACGAAGCCCACCAGCAGTGCACTTAAAACGCCTGTACCAATAGGGTGCTCATAAACATTCGCGGCAAGGGTTGTATAGGCTTCAAAAACAAAAAAGCCAATTAACGACACTACCCCAAACCCTAGGGTTGCGGCACCTAAAGAAAAACCGTCTTTCTTAGCTTCAACTTCCCATACATCTTCACCAACCTGCTGCGGAAGCTTGGTTTCAGGCTGCGCAATATCTAACGTTTGTGTTTTAACTTTGGTTTTGTACTTAGGCTTGTTTACCACGCTACTATTTTGCTCGCCCTGAGACGCTTTTTGAGATTGCGTGCTTGTTTCATCTTGCTGATTGCTATTTTCGCCATACAGCGCTTCGCTTCTTTCGCTTCTAGAAATGGACGAACTGGGCGAGTTACTAATATCGGACGAGCTACCCGGCTCAGGGACTTCGTCGAACTTATAGGGTTTATCACTCATTATTGCTCTCCTTTGCCCAGTAAAAACTGAAGCAATCTGTCTACACCCTTACCCGCCAAAATACGCGCTTTAAAATCGCTAGGCACACTGACATTGGGTACTGGGAAGTGGCTGCCCTCTTCCATATCTTTAAGTGTGCTGGGTATGGGTTCAAACGTAGATTCTACATAGTGACCATCGTTGTCTTTATAGCGAATAGCGTCTTCATTGCTGCCGTCGTCGGTGACTTGCATGCTAGATACTAAAAAGTGCTCGAACTGGATAGGTTTTCCATCGAACCGGGCTCTGGCCCCTTCGGTAATTTGCGTAAGCAAAGTAAGTAAATTGGCGCGCTGACTTACCGGCACTAAGTCAGACTTTGTAGCCACAAATGCCACTTTACCTATTTGCTCTTTTTTCAATACATTGCGCGAAAACCACGTACTTTGCCCGTATACAAAGGTATCGGCCAAATGGCTTAAGGTTTCCTTTAACTGATATAAATGCTGCCTGCTATGGTTTAGCCCTTCAAACAAGTCCACCAGAATTATTTGTTTATCGGTTTCTTTAAAAATGGACTGTTTTAACGGCGTTAGCCAAGCACTTTGAAACTTCGAGAAATGCTTATCAAATATTTTAAACCACGGGTGTGACACATCGCTGGTAATGCTTGAGGGCAGCGGCGTAAAACCAAAAGCCTGCCAATCGAAGTCGCTCGACTCCAATAAGAAACTACCCGGCTGAAGCAAAGATATACCGTTAGCTTTAGCTTCAACTAAATAATCACGATAGGCGTTCACAAGCAGTTGAATGCGCTGCTCTGTGGGCTCTTGTTCAAAGTCGAACTGATTAACAAAGGCTTTCCACTGGCTTGCAAAATATTGCTGCGGTCCGCTGCTAAGCTGCGCCCACGCAGAGTCTGACCAATGGGCATAGGTTTTACTTAACATGGGAATGTCAGTAACCCACTCGCCTGGGTAGTCAATAAATTCAAACACCACTTCGCTATGGGGCAAAACATGACGCTTTAGTGAAGCGGTTTCTTTTAAACGCACCACCAACTTGAAACCAAACGCTTCTTCAGTAGCTTTTGGCCACTGGCCGTTTTCAAGATCAGCAATATTCTCTAAATGGGGAAAGGGTTTATAGCCCTCAATGGGCTCAATGCGCATATCAAGCACATGGGATGGCGGCAAATATCGCAGCAAAGGTAAGCAAGCATAACCCTCTTCACTGCGGCTTTTCAACATGGTGATAAGGCTGGTAAATAGCATGGACTTACCGCTTCGACTAAGCCCAGTAATAGTAAATCGGTGCGTTTCTTTGTTAAACGCACTACTTAGTTTGTCGCCGGTTAGCGACGCTATTTCCCGAGTTTTGTCAAAAAGCGTAGCGATATTTTTCTGCATTGTTGTTTTGTGTTCTGCCTTTGCAGCTCCTATACCTTTGAGCCTATCTCAATAAATATAACGTGCCGAGATAGACTGCACTCACTTTATTACAAAGTTAGCTATATAAGAGTAATGAGGTTTTGTGCGTGTAAAAGCAAGGGCAGTGCCATTTAATCAAGCCGCTTAACAGGAAAAGCCAAGTTGCCCTTGGCCTGTAAGTTAATGTTCTCGAGTTTGATTGAAGAGTTTTTTCTTTATACGGTTTTTGCTGGAATGCCAGTGGTTCTTAGGTTTGCGAGGTGCATTCTCGATAACATGTTCAAAATCAATATCCGACTTTTTAGTTGGCGGTACATGTGCACAAAAGAATGTATCAATTTGTGACTGAGCCAGCTTTTCTAGGCTTTCACGATATTGATTAGGGTGACATAGCGGATACGGCGGTACTAGTTCGCCTTTCACCTGCACTAAGACATCGGCAATATAAGCCTGCTGCGTGGGAATGTGCTTAAGCGTTAAGTCGTGATCGGTATGGCCCGGCGTGTACATCACCTGCCAATCGGGAAAACCCGGCAACAGCTGATTGTCGGCAAGCGTAATGTCTGGCGCTAATATCGGGTTGTACCAAATAGGCATTCTAGGCTTGCCAATACGGTTCGCCACCCACCAAGTTAGCAGTAAATCAATACCATGGGCGGTACGCCCTGCAAAGCCCGCATACCATTTAATAGCTTTGGGATGAGAGGCTACCTGCGCCCCAGTGCGCTTACGTAATTTAATAGCGCCACCAGCGTGATCGGGGTGCATGTGGGTAACAACAATAAGCTTTAGGTCTGCTAACGAGCGGCCTAAGGTTTGCGTGATGTATTGACACACCTGGTCTACATCGGCTCGGCTGCAGCCATCAAGCAATAGTATGCCGTTGCTGTCTTCAACAAGATAAATATGCTGGATATAGCCTGCTAATGTGTGAATTTTCATTACCGCTTCCTTTTCACCCGAACCTGCAACGCTTGCTAAAAGTACTTCCTAACAAGTCTACGCACTTACTTTTACTTATCTATATACCGTCGCGCTTTTTACTGTGAAAGTCGCTTGGCATTACAAAGCGTAAAATACTGTGCTAGTACCTGTATGCTATTAGCGATGATTGGAATGAATCCTATCAGAACCTATCTGGTATGACCAGATTCAGCGAACAAGTGTAACATTAAATCCCTAAGCCACATTAGCCCTGGCTCGCCCTCTTGTTGGCTATGCCAATAAAGGTGTGTCTCCAAAGCCGGAAGTTGATACGGCAATTTAGTACTTATTAAATTGTCATCGCTTACCGCATCAGCTACGGAGCCTGGCAAGGTTAACAAAGCGTCTGTATTAGCCACTACATCGGCTGCCGCGCGATAGTTTTGGCAGCGCCACAAAGAAGGCCGACTTACGCCCAATTGTTGAAGCGCAATTTCCTCTACCGACGCTCCTTTAGCACGATTAGACACGGTTATATGACGGGCCGCCACATACTTTTTCCTATCTAAATTCTGTGCCAATGGGTTTTGCTTATTCATAAGCACTTTGTAGGTATCGCGACGCAATAAAGAATGTGAAATAGGCGCGGCAACCGCGCGGCCAATATCAATAACTAAATGAAGGTTTCGATTTGATAGGTCTGCCAACATGGCATCGCGATGTAAGCGAGTGCTCACTATTTCGATATTAGGTGCTTGTTTTTCTAAGGTTGATAGCAGTATGGGCAACACACCTAACTCTAACGATTCCTGCATAGCAACGACAAAGCGCTGATGGCTGTGCAGCGGGTCGAAATCGGCAAACTCGCCAAGCGCTTTTCGAATATCGCCTAAAGCTTTTAAGATAGCTGGGGCTAACCGTTCGCAGGCAGCGGTAGGCAACATGCTTTGCTTTTCTTTTACAAAAAGCGGATCGCCTAAAATATCCCGAAATCTTCGCATGGCATGACTGACTGCCGACGGCGTAATGTGCAGCGTTTCGGCAACGCGGGTCATGTTTCTATGTTGCCAGAGCGCTTCGAAAACCTTTAGTAAATTCAAATCTAGCTTTTCAAATTGCCTGTTTTCAAACACTCGCCTCACCATGAATGATATTCACACCATTTAAGGATTATATTTCATTTCATTCACCGAGCAAGTTTAACTACTATGAACACATCGAACAGTTTTTGCGCGCCGCAGATACAAGCCTAACTATTCAGGTTTGGCCTCTTCTAAGCGGCGTTGAATGCGCAATACAAAACACAGTACGCAAATTTTAAGTGCATAAGTATAAAAAGGTGCCCTATGGATTTTTCACACAACGACAAAACTAAGGCTTTATTAGAAAAGCTAGATAACTTTATTGCAGAGCATATAGCGCCGATTGAAGATGAGGTTTACGACTTTCACCATAAAGAGAATAACCACGGCGACTGGAAAAGCTGGAAGCTACACCCTGGTACAGAAGCCCTCAAAGCCAAGGCACGTGAAGCGGGCTTAGCGAATTTATTCTTACCCGATGCTGAGCTAGGCCAAGGCCTTACTACGCTAGAATATGCGCCAATGGCTGAGCGCATGGGTAAATACCTGTTTGCCCCTGAAATATTTAACTGCAATGCGCCTGATACCGGCAACATGGAAGTGCTGTATCACTTTGGTAGCGATGCACAAAAAGAACAGTGGCTAAAACCCTTACTCGCTGGCGAGATTCGTTCAGTGTTTGGCATGACTGAACCGGATGTTGCGTCATCTGACGCTACCAACATGGCTGCAACCATCATTGAAGATGGTGACGACGTCGTTATTAATGGTAAGAAGTGGTGGTCGACAGGCTTAGGCCATCCTAATGCAGCTTTCACAATATTCATGGGTTTATCAAACCCTGACAACGACAAGCACAGCCGCCACAGTATGGTAATAGTTCCGCTAGACACGCCCGGAATTACCATTAAGCGTATGCTAGATGCCTACGGTGATTATGATGCGCCATACGGCCACGGCGAAATGCACTTTGATAATGTTCGTGTAAGTAAAGACAACATTATAATGGGTTTAGGCAAAGGGTTTGCGATAGCACAAGGTCGCTTAGGCCCAGGCCGTATTCACCACTGCATGCGCGCTATCGGCATGGCGGAAAAAGCACTAGAGCTTGCGCTTAAACGCGGTCACGAGCGGGTTGCTTTTGGTAAGCCGATAATCCGTTTAGGGGGTAACTTAGAGCGTGTTGCTGATGCTCGTATGGCAATAGAGCAAGCGCGGTTACTTACCCTTCACGCGGCGTGGAAGATAGATAACTTAGGCGTTAAACATGCCATGACAGAGATCTCAGCCATTAAAGTAGTAGTGCCAAACATGCTACAAAGCGTGGTAGATATGGCGCTACAAATTCACGGTGGCGCAGGTATGTGTAGCGACTTCCCATTAGCCCGTTTTGCCGCAGGCGCAAGAGCACTTCGCTTAGCAGATGGTCCTGACGAGGTACACAAAGGCATGGTGTCTCGGTTAGAGCTTAAAAAGTATCAGTAATGAAAAGCCATAAAAAATGCCGCTTCTTGTTATAAGAGGCGGCATTTTATTTTGTTTAGCTTACTAGTAGTTTGCTATCGGCTTAGTAAGTATAGCGAGCCTGTACGTACCACATACCGCCGTTGAAACCAAACGGGCTAGCTTCTGAGTAAAGCTGGCCTAAGCTTCCTGCGCTTGGGTTTTCTTCTGGGTATTCGTCGAACAGGTTGTTCACACCAATCACAAGATCTAGGTTTTCGCTATAAGAGTATTTGGCTTCTACGTCTATCAAGACAGCTGCATCAATACCGTCTACACCATTACCTGTATCGTCCCAACCACCGTAGTAGTTAGCGCGTACTAAAGTGCGAAGCGCACCTTGTGTGTGTGTCCAAGAAATATTACCGCGAAGGTTTGGCAGTAAGTCTTCAATTGCAGCAACACGGCCTTCACCAATTGGATTAAGCGTACCTACATCGTCCACTTCGGTCTCGTTGTAGTTCGCCGCTAGCGTAATCCGTGAATTACCTTCCCATAAATCGAAGCTGTAGTTACCTACGATGTCGATACCGCGCGTTGTGGTGTCGAAGCTGTTAGAGAAGAAACGGAACTGCGACAAGTCATCCAAACCAATAAAGTCTGAACGGTCGATAATGCCCGACGCATCAAGCTCGGTAAGCGCTTCAGATACGGTTGCGTAGTCTGTACCGCCACCAGCAAAGTTAAGCGCATCTAGGAAGTTTACGTTTGCACCCAGCGCAACACGGTTTTCCATTTCGATGTTGTAGAAGTCGATGGTCCAGCTCATATCTGCCACATCAACTGACGCACCAAACGAGAAGTTAACCGCTTCCTCTGGCCCTAAGTCTGGGCGACCATTACCTTGACTTTCGATGAAGTCAGCCGCTAGCTGACCTGCCGCTGATGACAATGGCAACGTACCTTGGTCAATCAATACGCCGTTCACGTTTTGCGTGGTAACGTTAGTAATGCTTGCCTGCCCCGCTGTTGGCGCGTGGAAACCGGTTGAGTATGCACCGCGTAAACGGAAGTCGTCAGTTACGTGGAAAATACCCGCAAGTTTAAAGTCGGTGGTATCACCGAATTCGCTGAAGTCTTCACGACGCAACGCGGCTTGCAAGGTTAATTGGTCGGTAACGTCAGCTTCTAAATCAATGTAAACCGCGTTACTGTCTTGCGACGAGCTGGTATCACGAGGGAAACCACCAAAACCGTTAGAGCTAGACGAGAAGCCTTGGCTTGCTAGTGGACCAAGCGCATAAGACGCTTCATCACCCGCAAACAAATCAAACTCTTCTTTACGGTATTCTGCACCAAACGCAACGTTCAAGTCAGACGCTAGACCTACATCAACACCGTACACAAAGTTAAGGTTAACTAGGGTTTCGGTTTGCTCCTGGCCGCCAGGAACAAAGTCACGTGGTGTTGCTGGGCCTAGTGACGCATTAATAGTGTTCTTAATAAAGAAGTCTGTACGGTTAGAGCCACGCTGAGCACTGAAGTCGTAACCTAAGCCGTTACCAATTTCTAAATCACCACGTACGCCTACGGTAAATGCCATATCTTCGTTGTCGCCACCAAAGCGCGGCACAAAACCCGTTGGAATAGTTTCAATGAACGAGAAACAGTTATCGTCAGCCTGTACTTGCGCTAGGAAAGTTGGGTCTGGGAATACATTGCCTTCACCGCCAATTGGAATACCGTCGATACAGCTTCCACCTACGCCTACACCGTCAAGGTCGCCTACTAGCACTGAGTGTACGCCGTCTGGATCGGCCAAACCTGTTAGTGGGTCAACCAATGGACCTGCATATACACCGCCGCGCTGACTACCTTCAGTTACCGGGTTACGGTAGAAGAAACCGCCGGTTACTGTACGCTTGCCGTAGTTACCAAATAAGTAAAGTTCGGCTTTATCGTTTAGTTCGTACGCTGAGTTGATGAAAACTTTATAGTCGTCTTCTACGTCTGGCTGGCCCCAGTACTGCGGTACTTCATTGGTATAGGTGTTGATAGTAGAAAAATCTGACTGAGATAGGTAACCCGCATCGACCATACCCTGAACGTCGTTGCGCACTACTGAACGTACGGTACCTTCAACATCACGAATTTCACCTGTGATGTTCACAAAACCGTCTGCACCTAGCGAAAAGCCAGCGTTGGCTGAAATAGTATAGTTGTCGCCATCGCCTTCGTAGGTAGAGCCATAGTTAGCGCGGAACTCAAACCCTTCGTCGTTATCGCGAAGTAAGAAGTTAAGTACGCCAGCGATAGCATCTGAACCGTACTGTGATGATGCACCGTCACGCAGTACTTCTACTTGCTTCAGAGCGAGTGATGGAATTGCTGAAATATCAACACCCTGCGCACCATCAGAAATACCGCCACCAAGGAAAGAAATGATAGAGCCACGGTGACGCCGCTTACCGTTTACCAGTACCAACACGTTATCTGGCGACAGACCACGCATGTTAGCCGGGCGCACAATGGTAGCCGCATCACTGATTGGCTGTGTGTTTACATCGAACGACGGTACATTCGTACGCAACATATCTTGCACGTCGCTTGACGAGTTCTGGCGGAATTCCTCACCCGTAATTACATCTACCGGAACTGGCGAGTCGGCTGCAGAGCGGTTGCTCATGCGTGTACCCGTTACAATAATATTTTCAAAATCTTCTGCTTTCTCTTCCGCTTCTTGTGCAAAAGCAGGTGCTGACATTGCCGCAAAAAACGGTAATGAACTAGCAATAATGGCTGAGGTTATTCGATTAAGTTTTTTCCCTTTTGGAAAGTTACCTTGATCCAATGTGTTTCTCCTTCAAGACTTGTGGTTTTTTAAGCGTTTTAAGGTTTTTGATTATTTTTATTATTGGCGTAGGCAACACTTATTAGCGGTTGTTGAATAGAATGTGATACAACCAAACTAATATGCATCTTTAAATTAGAATAAATTCACTAAAAAATACACCTTATTGATATAATTATCACTCATTAGACGAATATTATATTAGTCTTTAGGATAAAGTAACGCTTTGTTATTAAGGAGAGTCGATAAAACGCCGCACGCAACAGCATGCAGCGCTTATAAGAACAGATTAATTATTGGTAAAATTTTGAAAGACTACCTTGCCGTTTACCACCGTCATCACCACGTTGGCCTTCAAAATATCGCTAGGTTCTGCCGTCATAAAATTAGTGTCGAAAACGGAAAAGTCGGCATATTTGCCCACTTCAATAGAGCCTAAATCATCTTCTTGAAACGACGCATAGGCAGGCCAAAGGGTGAACATGCGGAGCGCATCTTCCCGAGATAACGACAATTCTGGGTGCCAACCTTTATCTTGCGTGCCATTCAGCCTGCTGCGGGTAATAGCTGCATAAAATTCAATGCGCGGGTCGCCCACTTCAACCGGAGCATCTGAGCCACCTACTAATATAACGCCTTTATCCACCAGCGACTTCCAAGGGTAGGCATACTCTAAACGGCTATACCCTAAGCGACTTGGCGCAAAGTTTAAGTCGCCTATAGCATGACTGGGCTGCATCGAGGCCACAATATTCATGTCTGCCAGCCTGTCTTGCTGCTTGGGCGGAATAATTTGCGCGTGTTCTAAGCGCCAGCGCAGATCATCGGTTTTCCACTTGGTCTTGGGCAACGCCTCCCATGCTTCTTCATACCAATTAAGCGTGGAATATAATGCTCGGTCGCCAATAACGTGGGTCATCACCTGGAACCCCTGCTTCAAGGCCTGTTCCAGTACCGGCATAAGTTTACCTTTCGTGGTGCGGTTCATAAAACCGCTGTGATCAGCATCACTATAGGGCGCAAGTAGCGCAGCACCACGAGAACCTAAGGTACCGTCGATAAACACCTTTATTCCATTTAAATAAAACAGCCCGTTGGCAAGGGTTTCCGTGCCATTTTGAAAAAGCTTTTCTGACTCGCTGATGGGAATAGCAATATAAACACGGTGCAACATTTGGTTGTTGTTCGCCAATTGCCTTAGCTGCTGTACCTCTCGCCACTTCATGCCGGCGTCGTGAGTTGCTGTCCATCCTTGCGACACATTGACCTGCATGCCGCGTTTTAAATTGTCTTGTATATATTGGTCGGATTCGGGCGGCAAAATATCTCGAAAGAAATCCATCGCTGTGGCCAATACATAACCGGTAGGCGTGCCATCGTCATAGCGTTCAAACTTTCCACCTTCCGGGTCAGGCGTATTTTTGGTCACACCGGCTAGGGCCAGCGCTTTTGAATTTACCACCGCCGATACACCATCGGCGCGAGGCATAAATAGCGGTTTGTTCTGGGTGAACGCGTCGAGATCGGTAGCTGTTAGAAAGCGTTGCTCGTCTTGCCATTCGCGTTCTATCCAGCCACGGCCTAACACCCAGTCGCCGTCTGGCACAGTTTCGGCAAAGGCTTTAATTTCAGCCACTGTAGCTTTTAACGTAGGAATGCCGAATAAACTCAATGTGCGCGTGCGTTTACCTATACCTTCAAGGTGCTGATGACTATCGGTAAAGCCCGGGAAAAGCGTGTTGCCTTTTAAATCAATACGTTTTTTAGCACCGCAATGCCAAGGTGAGGCGTCGGCCTCTTCACCAACAAACGCAATGCGCCCGTTTTTAACCGCAATCACCTCGGCCTGCCAGTTGCTATCGTCTACGGTATATATAACACCGTTATAAAACACCACATCTGAACTTAGACACGGCTCAGAAGCTTGCGCAAAAGTAACATTAGAGACAAAGGCTGTGATGGCAATAAAGCCTTTAGCTAGAGTAGTGAAGCCTTTAGCGCTGGAAAAGAGGCCTTTAGCGCTGGGAGATAAGCCCTTAGCACTGAAAAGGAAGCCCTTAGCGATAGTAGAAAAGCTTTTGACTATGAAGCGCGATAGCACGTTTGAAAACATTACGTTCACCTACTTTATTATTGTCAGCTTTCATTGGTAAACAAAAGCGAAATGCGGCCAGTTAAGTAAACCCATGCTTGATGAAACATACGTCATTAAAAGTCCATTTTTTGTACAGAACAAAAACACTAGCAACTGCCCTAAATTTAATCAAGGCAGTTGCTCTGCGTTAGCAGAATTGGAAATTCGGTAGGTGAGCTACCCAAAAGCCACACACTCTCGCAGTTTCAAAACTCTATGCTATGTTTTTTTAGGGAGTTTAAAGGAGATGCCCCGTGTACGGCATGATTAATAAATTTGCCAATCTGCAGAAGTAGACTCGGGCACGGGGTTTGGTTTGGCCATAAGCCACGGCATAATTGAGAATTACAATGGCAGTATTTAAGTAGAAAGTAAGGAAGGAGAAGGCACCATCTTTACGGTAGAGCTTCCCCTTGCTGATAGCCAAGCGATAGTTGGCTAGTTAAAAGCTATACGAAGCACTTAGCTGCGCGTTAATGCCAGCGCCGTAGTAACCAACAGTATGAAGGCTGTTTATGTATTTCTTATCAAAGATATTGTTGATATTCATGCGAACGGTTAGGTCTTCAGTAAACGCTCGCGATGCGTATACATTACCCAAGAAATAAGCACCTTGTTCTACGTTATAATCAACGTTGCTTATTTCAGACTGCCAGCGACCGCCAAAGCCCAGTTCCACCTCTGGTGCTTGCGGTACAGTGTACGCTAACTGAAAGGTTACTACGTCGCGCGGTGCCCATAGGTTAGCATCGTTACCTTGCTCATCTTCTACGTCGATAGCGGTATAAGAGGCATTAACACGCAACTCGTCGGTTACCTGACCGGCCACTTCAATTTCAAAACCATCAGACTCTACCGATACGCCTTTGTAGTAAAACTGAAGCGTGTCTGAGTTGGTGCCAGCGTAGGCCGCCAAATTATCTTGCTCTGCAGTAAAGTAAGCGAACGTAGTTAATAAACGGTCGTCGAACCACTGGGCTTTCACCCCTGCTTCAAAGTTTTGACCTTTTGTAGGGTCTAGGTACTGGCCGTTAATGTCGTACTGCTCTTGCGGCTGATACACATCTGAATAACTTACGTACGCGTTCACGTCTTCTGTTACTGCGTAAGTAGCACCAACGTAAGGGCTGGCTTCGCTTTCTGAGTTATCGATAACCGCACCAGCGTTTTGCCCTGTACGCTCAAAATCAATAGCGTTGAAACCAGCAATAACATGCATTTCATCGGTAACACTGAAACGTGCAGAACCGAAATAACGGGTTAGCGTTTGTTCAATGTTTGAATACTCAGAAGCGGCAAGCCAATCAGGCTCGGCAATGGCATCTAACGCATAAGGGAACGCAGGCGTTGGGCCATAGGCAGGTGTAGTGGCATAGTCAAATGCATGAACAAAAGACACATCATCGCTAGTAGCGTGACTTACCCCAAAGTTCACTTCATGGTCGCGGCCAAATAGCGAAAAATTACCAAACATACGGCCCTCTACAAGATGAGAGTCGCGCTCTGAGTCATAACGACCCGGCCAGCCAACAAGACCTAAGCCTGTGTCTTTATCAATTGCGCCGTAGGCGTAAAACAGTTTGCTTTGATCTTCAAAGTCGCGGTAGTTATAGCTAAGTAGTAACTGCCAGTCGTTGTCGAACACATAGTCTAGCTCTACAAATGCATTGGTAGTTTCGGTATCCCATTTGGTCCAATCTTGGCTTGTGGTATCGCTAATGTCCCACTCGGCTTGGGTGCCATCGGTGTAATTAAATACTAGCCCGCCCCAAGTGTTGCCATCGGTATTAGCATCTTGATAAGACAACCCAAAGGTTACGGTAGCGTTATCGGTTAACTGGCCATCGACAACACCGTAAACAAAGCTGCGATCGTTTTCCAGGCCATCAATGTGCGACTCTTTATCTTCAACACTGGCTACTACGCGGGCTGCCCAGCTGCCGTCTTCGGTAAGCAGCATTGAATAGTCGCCCTGTACACGCTTAAAGTTGTACGAGCCAATGCTTGCGCCAATTTCACCGCCCTCTTCATTGGTTGGGCGCTTGCGTACGTAGTTAATGGTACCCGACGCATTACCCACACCAGTTAAAAGACCATTGGCACCACGAATAACTTCAATTTTTTCATAACCGTACGCTTCAACAGCGCCAGTAACAATGCCCCAGTCATTTGGCAGGCCTACACCGTCTATTTGAGTGTTTTTAATTTCAAAACCACGGGCCGTGTAGTTAGTGCGGTTAGTTTCCCACTCTTCTACGTTAATACCCGGCGCTAGCTTTAGCGCATCATTAATATTAAACGCACCGAACGACTGCATTAGGTCTTCAGACAGAATACTAATAGACTGCGGCGTTTCGCTAATTTCCATGGTTAAGCCCGTTGCACCGCGGCTAACGCGGTTTTGACGAACGCCAACAATACGAATTTTTTCAACGTCTGCTTCTTTAACTTCTACCGTATCGTTTTGCGTAGTTTGCGCATTTACCGACAATGCAAACGCGATAGGCGTAAGTGCAAATAAACTGCTTAATTTCATGGTGTTCTCTGTTATTGGTTTTGAAGGGTTTGGTTGTTTTCGGGGCTGGAGTATAAAACAGCTTAAACTTAATTTAAATGATAATTATTATTATTTAAATTAAATTCGGAGAGATAATTGCAGTTACACGGCGCATAGTATTAAAACAAAGAAATAAGGATCAACCTTCAAGCCAAAGCTGTCTGCAACTTCAGCTTAAACGATGAATATGTAAATAAATTACTTTAGCGCCTGTTAAGGAGTGGGGATTGGCATTTCTCAACAAGGCGGGAAGCACTCGGTACATATCGACAAACGGCATGTACCTGCGCTTAGGGCGTGCTAAAGTTACGCTTACTATTCATCTTTATAGTGCTGAATAAAGTTGAGAATGAAGCGGGAGTCTATGTCATCTGAGACTGTGCGATGGCCGCTCTCGATACTGGCGAATAGTTGTTCAAGTTCGTCAAAGCCTTTACCAGCAGATAAAACCTTCATATGAGACCAGTCATTAAAATACCGTTGGTTAATGCTTTCATAACGAACTAGGGTAAATTTTCTATGTCTTTTATCCTGCTTTATTCTTTCGATTGTTTTATCAATCACATCTCTTTTACCTTCTAATCTTTGAATGAATCGATTACGGCAAAAAAGCAATATGCCAGATATTTCTTGTGGTGCATTATTTCGAGAAGAGATGGCCTCGATATTGTTACATTCTGACTCTACTTCTGAAGGTTTTATCAAAGAGTGGCTAATGTAGGTAACAGCCACTAAATCCTTATCACTTAATTCATGAACACTCATTTTCTCGACCTCGTTTTTGCGTGTACATTCTGTCGTCAGCTACTCTTAACAGTCTATTCATCGAGTCACCATCGTGTGGAAAACACGATGAACCAACACTTATGCCTACTTCAAAAAGGTTGTCGTTTATTTTAATAGGATCCATCACAGCGCGGGATATTTTTGATGCTACAGTGTCTATATCAATGGGTATAGCGTTTGGCTTACACATAATGACAAATTCATCACCCCCCACTCGGGCACAGACATCATCGTCACGCAAAATGTTGCGCATACGCTTGGACACTATTTTCAATACCTCATCGCCCGTATCGTGCCCATAGCAGTCATTAATCGGCTTGAATTTATTTAAGTCTAAATAAAGAATACAGAACGATTTATCCTCTCGAATAGACTCGCTTATAGCGTCTTCAATCTTCTGCTCTAACAGCCGACGAGAAGGTAGCTTTGTTAACGAGTCATGCAATGCTAAGTATTCAAGAGACTGAAGTTTTTTAACCTGTTCGCTAATATCTCGCATGGTGCCAATAAAACTGACTTCGCCATTAGTTTCACATTGAGAAATTGACAGGAATGCATAGAACATCTGTCCGGACTTTTTCTTTGCAACGACCTCGCGACCTCCACCAATGATTTTTGCATGACCGGTTTTTAGGTAGTTGCTTAGATAAGCATCGTGCTGTTTTGCATCGTCGTCATTCATTAAGTTTGAAACGTTAAGGCCAATCATTTCTTGACGGTCATAACCGAAAAGCGTTTCCGCAGCTCTATTGAAATCTTTAATTTTCCCAAACTTATCGATAACAATCACACTGTCTAACATGGCATTGAAAAGCACTTGCTTCTCTTCAAGTAGCGCCGTGTTGCGACTCATTAAACTACTGAGCTGATTATTCGATTGTTGAAGTTGTTCCAGCAGTGCTTCCCGTTCTGTTACGTCTCGGGCCACGCCTAAGATAAATTCGGCATTAGCACTATCAACAAATTTTATTTTCTTGGTATGGAGTGTTCGGTACTCACCGTTCGGAAATAGGATCCGTTCAAAGGTCTCAGAAAATCCTTTTTCAAACGCCTCTTTATCGTATTTTAGAAACTCCTCAGCTTCATCTTGCTCATATTCTTCAAGCGTAGTGTACCCGATAACTTTATCTCTTTTGTCTTTAGGATAGAGTGAGAAGAAGGCTTTATTAGCATAAACAATCCGAAAATCACTGTCCTTTGCAAACAGATAGTCTTGGTTGTTTTCTGAGATTAGCCTAAAAAGCTGATTGGTATTTTCGACCTCACTAACGTCACGTACATTCGCCATGACCAACTGTCTACCTTTAACAGGCAAAGCGGTTAACGAGACTAAGCAAGGAAACAATGCGCCATCTGCACGCATATGTGTCCACATAAAGCACTGCGGGCCCTCTTTGATCGCTTTGGATAAATTTCTACTCGCACAGCTTTGAGAGCTTTCTCCAGAGGGCTGAAACTCAGGAGACCAATCTGCAGGCGTTGAGTAGAGAAATTCGCTTTTTGAACTTAGCCCCATCATCTTTACAGCAGCATTATTACATTCAATAAATTGCCCTGTTGCTAAGTCTAAAATAGAAAGCGCATCGGTAGATACGTTAAACAGTATTTCGTGCTTGCGCTTCTGAAACTCGCCCTCGGTCAGCACACCTTCAATTGAACAAAGGCTAGGATTCGGATGTTTAACTTTGTTAGTAAGCATGATGTTCACTCATCCACCACCTGAATTATACTAAAGTATAGACTCGTATGGGTAATTCGTGGTTCAACTACTAAATTTCTATACACTTACGAAGTAGATATAAATTCAATTGGATTGGATTGGATTGGATTGGATTAAAGAAACTTTTCGCGAAGGTGACCGGGTAGTAAACAAAAATTAAAAGCCCTAAATGAGCCCGGTGCTACCATCTAGCTAGTTTGTAGAAACACTATCACGACGTTAATTTATGGTTTAGTGTTGAGGAGTTACACAGCGCATTAAGGAAGAGGCAAGCAGTTTGAGCAAAACCATTACGCACTACAGCGAAAAAGCACAGCACTATTTCGATTTATACAATTCGGTAGAGGCCGAAAGTGTTCACGGCGATTGGAAAGCATTTCTACAAAAAACCAAGGCGAGCACGGCGCTAGACGTAGGCGCTGGCAGTGGCCGCGACGCCAACTGGCTAGCAGAGCAAGGATGGAAAGTAACAGCAGCAGAGCCAGCTGATGAACTAAGAAATTTAGCACAAGCCAATTCCCATAACAGTGTTACATGGTGTAACGCCAGCCTACCCGCACTCACCTCCCTATCCCAAGCGCCAGAAACATACGACCTAATACTGCTTTCTGCCGTGTGGATGCATTTGCATAAAGATGAAAGGCCACAAGCGTTGAAATGTTTGGCGGAGCTGCTTTCGGAAAATGGAACAATGTATATAAGCCTTCGGTTCGGCCCCAACGATGAAGCAAGGCCCATGCACCCCGTTAGCTATGAGGAATTGGCGGCTTTAGCACAAAGCAACGGACTAACTGCACGCAATTTAAATCCAGTTCCGAGTCAGGATGGTTTGAAGCGAGATGATGTGAAGTGGGTTACGGTTGAAGTGGTGAAGGGATAATGACTGCTACAAATTATCTGGTTACTGGTAGAAACAAGCAATACCTTCTACATGAGATTCGCGACGCCCTAAAAAAAGCGACAAGTATAGAAATAGCAGTTTCGTTTATCCGTATGTCGGGCCTAAACCTTATCATTCAAGACATTGAAGATGCGATGAATTCGGAAGAGCGCAATGTGAAGTTGTCATTGCTGACTTCTGACTATATGAACATAACTGAGCCACAAGCCTTAAAGCGTTTAATGCTGCTTAAAGAACGGGGCGCTGATATCCAAATCTTTGAAAGTAAGCAAGCCACCAGCTTTCATTTGAAGTCATATATTTTTGTCAAAAATAGTGGCGAAGCACTAACCTCAGCTAGAGCGTTCGTTGGCTCTAGCAACATCAGTAAAACCGCACTTACCGACGGTATAGAGTGGAACTATCGAATTGATTACCCAAATCATAACGACAAAGAAGCCATAGCCCGAATTGAAGAAATTCGAGAGCTGTACCACTACCTCTTAACATTACCCCAAGTTAAGCCATTAACTTATGACCTAATAGCTGATTACGAAATTAGGTACAACACAGCAAGAGTTGTTACACCTATTCAATCTGCTGCATCATTGCCAGATGAAAAAGAGCATGAAATTCCGGAGCCAAGAGAACACCAAGTAACAGCACTAGCAGCACTCAAGCAGGCCCGAGAAGAAGGGGTTATGAAAGGTTTAGTGGTACTAGCGACAGGTATGGGTAAAACCTATCTAGCAGCTTTTGATTCTGCGCAGGTAAACGCTGAAAAAGTACTTTTTGTAGCACATCGTGAAGAGATCTTACTTCAAGCAGAGGCTAGCTTTCTTAAGATACACCCAAATAAAAAGGTAGGTCGATACAGCGGAAGGCAAAAGGATGAAGAATATGACTTTCTGTTTGCCTCCATCCAAACCATCGGTCAGTCGACTCATCTAGCTAAATTTCCTGCTGTTACTTTCGATTATATTGTTGTAGACGAGTTTCATCACGCTGCAGCGGGTGGTTACCAACGTTTACTACAGCATTTCACGCCGTCATTTTTGCTAGGTTTAACCGCAACACCGAACAGAACTGATGGTAGCGATATCCTCAAACTATGCGACAACAATCTTATTTACCAGCAAGACCTGTTCGATGGAGTAAAAGCAGATGCATTGTGCCCTTTTACTTACTTCGGAATATTCGACAAAGAAGTAGACTACGAGCACCTGCCTTGGCGCAATGGTAAATTCGACCCTGAAAAGCTATCCAATAAATTAGCGACCAAAAGCCGTGCAAAACATGTTCTGTCTGAGTGGAAAACTAAGTCGCAAGATGTATCACTGGCTTTTTGCGTCTCTCGCAAACACGCCGATTACATGGCAGATTACTTTAATCAACAAGGTGTCGCAGCAGCTAGTGTTCACTCGGACTCTTCACTTACGCGCAGCGAAGCCTTAGAAAAACTAAACGACGGTGAAATTAAAATATTGTTTTCGGTAGACCTATTCAATGAAGGCGTCGATTTACCGAAGATAGATACCGTATTAATGCTTAGGCCTACTGAATCGAAAATACTTTTTCTACAGCAAATGGGGCGCGGCCTTCGTAAAAGCGAAGGAAAGGACAGGCTAATTATTTTAGATTTTGTGGGTAATCATCATAGCTTTTTAAACCGCCCAGAAATGTTATTAGCTAGCATTATAGATGGCCCGCAAGGCCGTAAAAAAATGGTCGACCTAGCAAAAAATGCCAACAAACTTCTTCCAGCCGGTTGTTACGTTAACTTCGACTTAGAGTTTATTGATTTCCTTACGAGCCTCTCTGAAGACGAACTTGATATCCAATACGATAAGTTAAAAGAAACCTTAGGTAGAAGGCCAACTTATACAGAGTTCTATCAGTCAGGCGCTAGCTTAGAAAAGCTTAGACGAAACAGAGGATCATGGTGGGAGTTTGTAGATAGCAAAGGCGACCTTGAAGCTGGTGAACTAGAAGTTCTTGAAGAACATCTGCAGTGGTTTAAGGACCTAGCTGTTACTCGTACTTCGAAGTGCTACAAGTTGGTATTACTTGCCACATTGATTGAGCACAATGCTTTTCAGTCACAGGTAAGTGTTGATGATTTAGCAGAGTGGGCAAGACAGTGGTTTTTAGATAACCAAGAATGGATTTCAGATTTACCGGAAAGTAAACAACAATTAGCCTCGTTAAGTAAATCAGAGTGGCGAGCGCATTGGCGCAGCAATCCGATTAAATTTTGGTGCACTGAAGAGCCTGAATCGAAGGTTTCGTGGTTTAGCATTAGTAATCAGCAATTTCATTTCAAGCAGAGTATCACAGCAATTCAACATGATTTGTTTTTAGCAATGACCGTTGAGGTAAATAACCAGCGCCTTGCCAAATACAGACATAAGAAGTTAGCTATAGCGGCCCCTTCTTCCAACAACATTGTTCAATTTCCCGAGAAAGTACAGCTTCCCTTTTTCCCTGACATCAAAATAGCTTGCGGGCATTTCAAAACGGGCAATGCGGAGGCGTCTGAACTTGTAAATGCACCATATGGCTATGGAAATATAGACAACTCTCGACATTTCATCGCTCGTGCATCTGGTAATTCCATGAACGGCGGTAAGAACCCTATTTATGATGGTGACTACCTGCTTTTAGAGCAAATCACACCAAATAATGCTGGTAGTATTAGCAATACAACAGTAGCCATCGAAAGGCAGGATGAAACTGGCGACAATCAATACTTACTAAGGAAAGTACTTAAAAATCCAGATGGCTCTTATACTCTGAGAGCAGCTAATTCAGGTTACGATGATCTCATAGCAAGTGAAGAAATGGTGACCTTCGCGCGCCTAAAAGGAAAAGTCGACCCGCTTGAGCTTTTTGTAGGGCAAGAACTAATGCGCGAAGAGATTCCATCGTTATTTGATGAAGAGTTTAACCCCGGAAATTGGCAATCGGGGCATGTGGTGCTCAAAGAAAAGAATGTTCAAATTTTGCTGGTTACCCTAAACAAACAAGGGAAAGGCAGCGAACATCAGTACCATGATTATTTTATTGACGATAAACATTTTCATTGGCAGTCGCAAAATAGCACTTCACCAAGTAACAAGCGTGGCAGAGAGATAATTGAACACCAGAAATTAGGTAGCCGCGTTTACCTTTTCGTTCGAGAGAGCAAATTGAGAGGGAAAACAGCCTCACCTTTTATGTTCTATGGCGAAGTGAAATACGTAAAACATGAAAGTGAAAAACCGATGAATGTGACTTGGGAGTTATTGAATGAATAAGGTTAATACCTACTGCTGAATTTAAATACCCTATGAAAGGTTAGCTGGTATTAACCTAAAGTAGTACACCAGAACAAGGATGTTTGATTATGCCCCAAAAAAGCCATTCTATTTCAGAGTTTCTTTTACAAGCTCCATGGTGGGTATCTGTTGTAACAGCTGCAGTCGTTTATATTGTAATGGGACTTATCATCCCATCTATAGAAACCAATAATCAGTTTTTAAATATTGTTTTAAATGCAGTAGCAGTGCCTGCCCCCTTTTTCAGTATTGTATTCCTACTTTTAGCGCCTCTGGCGTTTCTAAACACCCGCAGAAAAGTAGAATTGTTAGACCAGCAAACTAACTTAAACTCAATTCGACAACTTCACTGGAGAAATTTTGAAGAGCTTGTTGCAGAAGCTTACAGAAGGCTTGGGTACCAGGTTACTGAAGGTGGATTCGGACCAGACGGCGGTATCGACTTAGAGCTAAGAAAGAATGGAAATACCTCACTTGTTCAATGCAAGCAATGGAAAGCTCAGAAAGTAGGCGTAAATGTTGTTCGTGAAATGTATGGTGTACTTGCTGCCAGCAATGCTAATCAAATCAATATCATTTGTTCGGGGAAATTTACTCAGGAAGCGTATAGTTTTGCAGCCGGCAAGCCTATATTTCTTATAGGTGGAAATGAACTTTCAGCGTTAATTCGAGATGTTCAATCGCCTGTTGCCATACCCGAAGAGAAACAAGCCTTTTGCCCTCGTTGCGGAAGCAACTTGATTGAGAGAGTTGCAAAGCGGGGCGTAAACTCGGGCAAAACGTTCCTAGGATGTGCTAGCTTCCCTAAATGCCGTTACACAGAGTAAACCCGAACACACAACCTTTGCCTCCGGAGTGCAAAGCGATCGTTCAGCTTTTCATAGGTTAACACTCAACTGCCCTATCAAAGCTTTCATTATTGTCGAAATAAAGCTGACTTAGTCAGCTTTTCTTTATTTTGAAAGTAGCGCAGGCAAAAGCGAGCGCTCCTTTAAAGCGACTAAATTATTGATCGGTCACCTCACACTACGGTTTTCCACCCGCTTTTTAAACACGCTAATCATTGGCGCCAATTGAGTTTATAATAGCGGTTCAACAGTTTTGAATTACATCGACCAACCTGAGTAGAACATGGCCCATAAAGTACGTTATAAGTTTAAAGGTGTGGCAAAAGAGATAAATTTTTCTTACAGCCGCCATCAAAATATGCATGAAGCTGTGGCCGATGCTGAGGGAATAGACCTTTCCCAGTTTCTGCAAACTGAACAGCAACTTGCCACTATCAGTAAAGACAAAAAAACCGTAAGAAATTTTAGAGATACCGAATTTGCAAAAATGGGGTTTTCTGATTTGTACTTCTTAAAAAACGGTCAGGAATGATAGTTGGGCCCGAAAAGTTTCGAACCGCTGATTTCGGAGCGCAGTGCCATCAATCAGCTTTTGATTGATGGTCTTCAACCAACCCATGAAAAGCCTCAATAGCCCTATCGAAGCATTCATCATTATCGAAATAAAGTTGGCTTAGTCGGCTTTTCTTAATTTTGTAGGTAGCGCTGGCAAAGGCTAGCGCTTCTCTAAAGCTGCTAAATTCTTCATCGAATACTTTAAACACCTCGCGCTGTGGCTTTGCCACCCGCGTTATGCTGCCGTTTACTTCATAGTCGAACCCAGCAAATTGAAGGCGTGAAAGGGTTTCTTTGCCCAATCGCATGCCACCTTTTAGGCTTATTTGAAACGCGGCGTCCATTTCTTCTATTTCTTCCATGCTCCAGTGGCCATAAACCCTAATGGCCTTTTTATACTTTTCTGCCAATAGCTTTTTTAACGCTATTATTCTGGGCTCTAGCGAGGCGTTGTTTTCGTTTTTAAGCAGGTCGAAGCACTCATTACATGAGGGTACGGATATAAAGTCGGCCTGTAAGTGCCCGCTTTGCCAGTCGTGAATGAATTTTATAGGCGGAATAAAATCTTGGCGCGCCGCTTCGCAGCCGCAGTAAATACAGCGGTTAAAGTCACCCGAATAAACTGCGTTTAAGGGCTGATAGAATTTTTGATAATTCTTTACTGACATACTGTTACTTGTTCGATTGTTAAAGTTATCTGGGCGCTATTAATCCTGGCTACGTTAACACAGCGAACTTTATGTAAAAGTGAGATATTGATTTCTTTTACTGAATAGTCTGGCTGATAGTGCATGTCATAATTAGCTGCCCGCACTGCAACGTAACAGTATTAAGGCGTTGCAACAGTTGGTAGATTGGCGCTAACTTTGAAAGTTCCTTTATTAAAAGTTTGTTACGGTGGAAGCAATACTTCCCGAGTAAAAGGTATGCTTTCCTATACCTAATTATAAAAATTAGCCGTTATGCTCAAATTTTTCTCTGCAATTTAAATTAAATGGCGCTAATATAACCAATATGCAATCAAATGGATTTGAACGCGGTGTTTCGATCCGTAAATGTAAATGGAGTTAATAGTGCTCAAACGCAACCTTCAGATAATCGCTTTATCTACTACGCTTGCTCTAGCAGCAGGTTGTAGCTCAACACCAAAAACAAATGCTACAGATATGGGGATGACCCTGCCCTCTTGGGTAACAAACCCGACAGTAGAGTCCGGTTTAGCAGCATCATCTTGTGTAGCAGCATCAAACAGCTTTTCTATGGATAAAACTCAAGCTGCTACTATGGCACGTACTGAGTTGGCGGCCCAATTAGATGCCCGCGTATCTTCTCTACAAGAACAATATGCACAAACGGTATCTAGTGCTAGTAGCAGTACCACTAATACTGACTTTTCTACCACCACTACCCAGTTCGTGAATCAAGCGCTTCAGGGCTCGAAAGTAACCAAGGTCGACTACGCTCAAATGGGTCAACAGAAAAATGTGTGTGCATTGGTCACTGTGTCTGAAGACAACGCAAAGAGATTATTTGAACGCGTTATCAATAGTGCTCCTACTAAGTTGAGTCCAGAAGATGAAACATTACTTTATCTGAACTTTTTAAAGTCGGAAAATCAGCTTTAGAACGGGTTTAAGTGATGAGTGAAAATCAGAGAAGTTCGGATGAGGCTGACACAGCGCCTGGTCGAAAAAAATCAGTCTATGAATACTTTGTAGCAGGTGCTCTTGGTCTTATGGCTTTAGGTCAGTGGGGAGACACTAAAGACGTTATTGTTGAAGCCTGGCGACTTACTCTTTCTAACTTCACGCATCAATATGAATATCAGGCATTAGATCGTATAAATGTAGGCAGTAATTTACGCTACATAAAAAACCTTATTGGCGAGCCGCAGTTAATCAAAACCAGTAAATACAATGATGAAATCAGCTTTGCTTATTACCTGAAAGAAAAATACATACTAACGCTGATAGTAGAAGAAAACCGTGTAAGTGCATACACCATCACAAGCCTAATTGATGACTTTGTGCCGCATCGTCTCCTCACAAAGACCGCTACCGACGACAAAACTAGCATTGCCGATAACTACGGCACTATTGAAGATTTCACACTAGATTTCAACAACATTGAATACCTTTTAGTTAAGGAAGAGCTTGGTAAAGAAAAGTTATTCGTTAACAACTACTTTGGTGCTATCAGCTACGGTGTCGAGGTACAACTGCCCAGTGAAGAACTACGAGAGATCTACAACACCTTAAATATGGATGAGACATCATCAGAGGCGTTAACAAAAGTGAGGCAGTTAACTACGAGAGCCATAAATAACTTTTACGGCGCAGGTGAAAATGACCTATCAGTCATTGCCGACTCAGTTTTAACCAACTTTGAATACTCTTTGTATTACAAGAAATAAGGACATACTTGCCATGTTGCAAAGCAGAGCGTTAAAGAAGGCAGTTATTGCATCGATGCTATTAAGCGCACCTTCAGTGGCGCAACAGTCAAAGTTTGATGCCTATAAGGAAAAGCATAAAGAGAGGTACGAACGCTTTGCTAACGATTACTCTCAGCGGTATGAAGCATTTAAAGAAAAGTTAATCGAAAAATGGGGCGTAGCTGAGCTGAGTTCAACCACTGAGTACGTGGCATATTCAAACGATAACAATATAAAAGTCATTGCTGATTTCGAAAAAGACACTATTGAGGTGAGTATTCGTGACGACGAATTCGACACACTTGATGAACAGGAAAAGAACGATCAAGTCAAAGCTGCGATTGAAAGTACGCTAAAATTGTCAGCATCTGAAGCAAAAGAAGTAAACCCTGAGTTTGTCATTTTAGACGGTAACTCAGCAAAAAAAGCACACATTCCCACGCTAAAAAACAATAAAAGCGCAGCCCCTACCTTGCTTAACGCATTGGGAATAAAAAGTGATGCTGATTTAGCAAAATCGATAGTTGCTGCAAAAGCGATACCCGTAGAAAAACAGGCTGCATTAGTTACACAACGAACTAAAGCTCGCTTAGAGAAGCAGATAAAAGAAGTTGAACAGTTTGCTTCAAGAGAAGATGTGCCGAAGCAAACAAAAGAACGAGCCACAAAGACAGTGGCGACGCTCACTACACAACTTAATGAAGTATCAGAAGCAAAGGTTGACGCAACAGCCAAAAACACGCGTTCTTATAAAATACAACTGCAGCGGGCGCGTTACGAAAAAGCAGCTGAATTTTTAAATGCCGTTTCACAACAGGCTTCACGTTGGCAAGTAGCCGAAGATACCCTGCTGGCAGTAATGGAAACCGAAAGCCACTTTAACCCCCTGGCCAAATCACATATCCCCGCTTACGGGTTGATGCAAATTGTGCCCGCCACCGCAGGCGCAGATGTGAATAAGCAAGTATTTTCCAGTGATAAAAAGCCAACGCCTGAAGAATTGTATGACAGCGAACGCAATATTGAATATGGCAGCGCATATTTCAATATTTTAATGACGCGTTATCTTAAAGAAGTTGAAAACCCCACCAGCCGCTTGTACTGCGCTATAGCCGCTTATAATACTGGCATAGGCAACCTCTCAAAAGCATTCAACAATGGTAAGCGCGGCAGGATGGCAGCCATTGAGAAAATTAATCAGATGACGCCAGAGCAAGTAATGCAAGTAATAAAAAGTAAAACACACACTGAAACGCAACGCTATTTAGAGAAAGTATTAGGCAGTAAAGCGTACTTTTCACAACACATTTAGCGCCGAGGTTTGATAATGCGACAACTACTTCACCTTTTGCTGTTTGCTGTATCTTCCGCAGCGGCCGTTGAATTACCGCCAGATTCAGAAAAATACATTTATGGCATAGGTACCGACACCAGCTACGACCTCGCGCAAAAAGCGGCCATGGCAGATATTGTGATGAAACTGGCTACAAGGGTAAACGTAAGCACCAAAATCAACCAAACAAAACACTTTAATAGAACCCAAGTTGATGCCCAGTCACAAGTAATAGCTGAGAGCCGAGGTATAGAACTACCCAATGTAGAGGTCATTGATACTGACCAAAAGAATAATCTTTGGCAGGTCCTGGTACGGGTAGAGCGAGAGCAAGTTAAACGCGCTATAAAACATCAACTAGATACCATAAACAGTGACTTGCAGTTTGTTCTTGAAGAATTTGAGAATCATTACGCGCCTTCGTGCTTTTATACGTTAAGTAATGAAGAAAATAAAAGAACACTGCTTAACGAGTTAATACCAGCATACATAGGCATTGGCAGCGAAGATGGCGCTGAAACTCAGTTTAACCGCACCATTAACACTTTCGACCGCACTTACAAACGCTGCAAAAAGCGTAACCGTTACACCCTAACCTTCTCACGGCCTGTAACTAGCGCACTAAAAAATTCAACGAAAGCGCTGTTGAAAAAGCAAGGATTTGACGTTGTTAGTAAAGGTGAGAACACGGGGAGCGTGCAGTTAAATATAAAAGCCAAGTCTTCAATGTTTAAAAAGACGCACTTCACCATTTTAACCGCTGAAATCCTTGTTTTTGATGAAAGGGAATCGTTGCAGTTTAAAGATTCCTTCAAAGTAAAAGGCGCCTCTTTCAAATCTAGCAGTGAGTCTGTTGCTAGAGCAGAGCAAGCGTTACTGCAACGCGTGAAACTAAAATAAAAATCTAAAGGTACTGAGAGAATGAGAAAAGCACACTACTTAACTAGTTTAGCCGCTGCACTTACCATCACTGCGTGCGGCTCTACTGCCCCAACGGCCTTGCCAACTTACCCTGATTTTAATATACCAGCATTGCCCGGCGCACCCATTGATGCAGCCAACGTTCAAAGCAATAAGCTTTTAGTTGCACCAGGCGTAAAAAGCGATGTACCGTCATTCATTCAAAGTATGTTTGTAGACAATATGACTGCGTTTGTTAACGAGAGTGGTTCCGAAGTTATAGACCGTCAGTTAGCACAACGCTTCATTGATGAAATTCAGTTAAAAGAAAACTTATCAGAAACCTACGAAGCCTACCAAGGGCCTGTAGAAGCAAAGTTTTTGATCATTCCGACAATCACAGACTATTCATGGAGTAGTGAATACGAAAAAGCAGACTCACGCAAAAACAAAGACGGAGAAACCATCCGTTACCCAGCCGAGTGCGACTACACAGGCAAAGTGAAAGGAAATGTTCAAATTCGCGCGTTGCCTTCGATGAAACAGATTATTTCGGTAAACCTAACTGGCAGAGAAAGCGGCTCAAAAGAAAACCCACCAAGCAAAAAATGTGACGAGACAAGCATGATAAATGGCGCAATTAAGGGCGCTATTGCTGACCTATTGGTAAAAGGGGACGATGACTATATCACGCTGAGCAAGTATGTAAGCTCGCAAGGTATGATCACCGGAGCTAAAAAGGCCGAAGGTGAAATATACTTCGAAACAAACTTAGGCCGTTTACATGGTGCGAAAGAAGAAGCTGCCGTTGCTATTTACCAAGAAATTGATGGTGAGTTAGTGAAGATTGCTTCGGGCGAAATGGTAGACAAAGACAATGTTTTTAACAGTAAGTCTTACATTAAAGTAGAAGGTGATAGCGTAGAGCGCATTAAACGCGGCATGATCGTAATGCTTTCTGGTGAATGCACTGGCTTTGGCTGTAAATGGAATAGCTCTCTAAAGAACTTAACGAAGTAACTAGCCAAGCAATTCAAACTGAGCCTGCAGCTCTTACTGCAGGCTTGGCTCTTTATAGCCATTCTTGGGCTGTCGAAGCGAGAACCTAAAACCCGCGCCGGTACTACCTAGACTACTGGTCTTGGTTACGTTAACACAGCGCACTTTATGTGAAAGTGAAATGTGTGGCTTTAAAATGAAAAAAAGCGCCACCAATCGGCAGCGCTCTGTTTTATAGCTTAAACACTATTTATAATTGAACGACTAAAAACTACAATCGCGACGGCTTGCTGTGCGGGTCGCCTTCAATGTGATCTTTCGGTTCGCGAGGTTTAGGTTTAGCCGCTATAGGCACTTCTTCTTCACCTTCCTCGTCGAGCTCCCATGTGCCTTCTTCGCTCCATGGGTCGTCATCTGGGAACTCACCAATATTGATTTCTTTCACTGAATAGTCGGGCTGATAGCGCATGTCGTAATTAGCTGCCCGTACTATGGCAATACACAACATCAAGGCTACAGCTAATAGCGGCACGCCCCCTATTATTGATGCGGTTTGCAGGGTTTCTAACCCGCCCACAAACATAAGCACTATGGGCATGAAAGATAGTGCAAAGGCCCAGAATAAGCGGTTCCAGCGCAGTGGCTCTTCGTCTACTTCTTTTTGCACTACGGCAGCCAGAATGTACGAAATAGAGTCAAACGTAGTGGCGGTAAATATTAGCGCCAATAAGGTGAATACAAATATAACCACGTAATCCATTGGCAGTGTGTGCAGCATGGCAAAAATGGCTGCTGTTGGGCTTTGTTGGTTAAGTATGGTGACTACGTCTAGTTCGCCAGATAGTTGTAGATAAAGGCCATAATTTCCCATTACCATGAAGAATAAGAAGCAGCCCATGGTGCCAAAGAACATAGAGCCTGCCACCATAGTTCGGATGGTACGCCCTCGTGAAATACGCGCGATGAAAAGCCCTACGCTTGGGGCAAATACCAGCCACCATGCCCAGTAGAATATGGTCCAGTCTTGTGGGAAGTGGGTGTTTTCAAAACCGTTGAATTCGGCGAAGGGTTCTAACCATGTGGCCATTTTAATGATGTTGCTCATTACACGGCCCAAGGCATCTAACCCTGTGTTAGCCATAAATAAGGTTGGGCCCACTATAAATATGAACAGCAACAACCCTACTGCCAGCCAAAAGTTGATGTCTGATAGCAGCTTAATGCCTTTTTTAAGGCCAACATACGCGCTGTAGCCGAATATGGCGGTACAGGTTACAAGCACAATTACTTGGGTAGTTAGCGATTTAGGTACCCCGAACAGCTCGTGAACCCCTTCGTTTATCATAGGTGCAGCCAAGCCAAGCGTTGTAGCCCCGCCGCCTAACATACCGAATATAAAGCTGATATCGATGATTTTACCTAGCCAGCCGTGGGCCATTTTCTCGCCAATTACCGGCATTAAGGCTTCGGATATTTTAAGTACGCTGTGGTTACGCACGTAGTAGAAGTAAGCAATGGGTACCGCTGGAATCAGGTAAATAGCCCAGGCAAGCGGGCCCCAATGGAAAATGCCGTAGGCCGCGGCCCATTTGGCAGCTTCTGGCGTTTCGCCTTCTATGTGAAACGGTGGGGCTTGGTAATAGTACACCCACTCAATCATTGACCAATACAAGATAGACGCCCCAATACCTGCGCAAAACAGCATGGCAGCCCAGGATACAGGCGAGAACTCGGGCTTTTCTTCGGGCTCGCCCAGTTTTATCTGGCCAATGTCGCTAAACATGATGTACACCATAAAGCCACCGGCGCCCACGCCAAGTAGCAGGTACAGCACACCCAGTTTGCTGGTAACAAAATCTTTGGCGGCTGCCACCCATTGTGCGCCTTGGTCGGGCCAAATGATAAGAGGAATAGTGACAGACAAAAGAAGAATTAAAGAGCCAAAAAACGTTGGCTTATCAATAACGCTAAACGCACCTTCCTGTTTAGTGGCAGCCTTCGATGAAGCCGATTTTCGGGTATTACTACTCATACACGATCCTTTGTTTTGTTTTTTATAGATGCCATTGTGCAATAAAGCTTTAAACGGGCAATCTTATAAAACAGTTTATCAAAACTAGGTGATGAAAGGGCGTGTATTGTTTTAGTGTGGCCCGCCGGTATTTGTTAACCCGCTTATTTGCTCGCTAAGGTTGTAGCCAGCTTTTTGTGAAATGCTATGTATTTCCTCACAGGAAAGCGTTTTAGCTGCGCCTAATGCCCAAAGCGTAATAGCGCGCATGCCGGTTTTACAAAAGGCCAATACTGGGCCTTCCAAATTTTGTAAATGTGCTTCAAAGGTTGTGGCGTCTTGTTGCGTTACTTTACCGCTAACCACAGGCTGATACACACAGTGCAAGCCAAGCGACATAGCTTTTGCTGCTATTTCTGCAAAGGTTGGCTGGTTTACGCCCTCGTTATCGGGGCGGTTACAAATAATGGCTTTAAATCCAGCGGCTTTAATTTTCTCTATATCATTCACAGAAATTTGAGCGCTAACAGATAGCCGTTGTGTTACGTTGCCGTATTGCATTGCTTGCTCCTTTATATCGCATTCACAGGAATTTTAATGAACTGCTTACCACCTTCAGAGGGTGCGCCAAACTGCCCGTTGCGCAGGTTTGCCTGAATTGCGGGTAATAATAATTTGGGGACGGCAAGCGTGGCGTCTCTCGCCTCGCGCTTTTGCACATATTCTTGAAGGGTTACGTCAGGGCGTATCTGCGTGTTGGTCTCTTTCGCTTGTTTAATAGTCACCGTTGATACTGGCAACTCGCCCTGCTTAGGGTAGTCGTGACCAAGATAAACCGTTGTATCGTTAGGAAGCGTGAAGAAGCGCTGAATAGTATGGTAAAGCTGCTGGGCGCTACCACCAAGGAAGTCGCACCGCGCTGTGCCTAAATGAGGGGCAAACATGGTGTCGCCTACAAATATTTTGCCGTCTACCAGGAAGCTTGCGCAGGCTGGCGTATGCCATACTTTTACTTCATATTCACCGATGTTGAAGGCGTCACCTTCTTCGAACAGCACATCGAACTGACTGCCATCCCTTGGGGTGTCGTTCGCCGTTTCAAATACGTCTAGCCAGGTATCTAGCACCATTTTAATACCTGAGCCAATACCAATTTTGCCGCCAACTTTAGACTTTAAATAGTGCGCTGCGGTAATGTGATCGGCATGCACGTGGGTTTCTAAAATCCACTTATTCTTAAGCCCATTTTGGTTGATAAAGTCGATAACCTTATCGACACTTTGCTTTGATGTGCGACCTGAAAAGATATCGAAATCGGTAACCGAGTCGATTACCGCACTTTCTTTAGCGATGGGGTCGAATAGCACGTAGGTAAACGTGGCCGTTTTGTTATCGTAAAATGTCTCAACGTTCATGGATATTCTCCTAAAGAAGTTCTTTGGTCATGATGAAAACGGCAATACTTAAGGTGAAAAATGCAAAGAACTTTTGCAAAGCTGTACCGTCCAGTTTTCCCGCTACCTTCGTGGAGACAGCCATCCCAATAAACGTGGCTACCAGCATAAGGGGCAGCAAAGGCATCTCCAATTGAATTCCGGCTTGTAGGTCACCAATAAAGCCAAGCAACGACTTTAAGGCGATAATGAATAGCGACGCGCCCACCGCATTTTTCATGGGCATGCCTAAAATTAGTACCAAGGCAGGTATGATAAGAAAGCCCCCGCCCGCGCCGAGTATGCCGGTGACTACACCAACTACTGCGCCTTCAATAACTATCAGCCCAATGTTGGGTTGCTTATTCTCGATAACCTGTGTTGTTGGCGCAGGTTTGCTGTAAGCCTTTTTCAACATCATGGTAGCCGAGACCAACATCAGCATGGCGAACAGCACCATGATGCCCAGATTTTTATCTATGGTTAGCGATTGAAAGGAAATGGTTTCAGGAATGGCGGGCATAAGAAAGGCCCGTGTCAGATAAACAGCAATGATGGAAGGCACGGCAAATAAAATAGACGCTTTAACGTCTACCAAACCTTCTTTGAAATATCTTACTGCGCCAAATGCGGCTGTGGCACCCACAATAAGCAATGAATAGCCGGTGGCGACATCTGGCGTAACGCTCATTAAGTAAACGAGGATAGGCACGGTAAGGATTGAGCCCCCTCCGCCTATTACGCCTAAAACCATTCCCATAAGAACAGCAGCGATGTAGCCAAGAATAATCATATCGACACCTTATTTCATTTTGTTATATCATAGAACAAAATATATAATAATGTACATCTCAAATATATATTTAATTTTCGTGCTGCTGTAATATCAAGAAAGTTGAACTTATCGTTTATGATAAACTCTATGAAAATCAATACTTTTACCAATTTAGCGTTTCGCGTTTTGATCTATCTCGCGCTACGAAAAAACCATCTTGTGAAGACAAGCGATATTGCAGATGCGTACTTCGTGTCTTTCAATCACTTAAAGAAAGTCATTACGCTGCTTATTGAGCAGGGGTATGTCACTGGCACAAAAGGTCGCGGTGGTGGTATTACGCTGGCCAAAGAAGCAGAAGAAATTAATTTAGGCGGTGTTTTTCGCCTTACCGTAGAAGACGTGGCATTGGCTGAATGCTTTGCATCACCAACGAATAAGTGCGTGATCTCGCCCGCGTGTCGCTTGAAGTCAATTCTTCAAGACGCGGCTGATAAATTCATCAGCGAGCTTGATCAATTTACACTGCATGATTTAGTGAAAGATAGAGAGGGCGCGCTGGCCATGCACCTAGCTATCGATTTTATTGAAGTTGAATAGGCGTGTTTACAGCGCCTTTGTTTGTATTTTGCTATGTAGTGAGAACGTTATTTGAATCACGTCTTTCACTAGGTTGAGGAGAGAAAATTGGAAAACTGGACAACAACACCATTTGAGCCGCTAGCCGGTTTAGCAGGAGGGCTGCTTATAGGCTTATCAGTGGTACTTTTATTGTATACGCTTGGACGCATTGCGGGCATTTCAGGCATTGCCGCAGGCGCAATGACACAGCGTGGCATTGAACGCTACTGGCGGTTAGCGTTTTTAATAGGGGTTGTTTTATCTGCCGTGCTTTACATGGTGTTTGTTGGCGATTTACAGGTTCAAACTCAAATGAGCTCAGGTTGGTTGATAGTAGCCGGTTTATTAGTAGGCTTTGGTACGCGCCTTGGTTCTGGGTGTACGTCGGGTCATGGTGTTGCCGGGCTTTCTAGATTATCCCCCCGTTCTATTGTGGCAACGCTTACTTTTATGGCGGCTGCCATTGTCACCACGAATATCATCAGACACCTATAAATAACCGAGGAGAGAATATTATGAGAGCAATTATCGCCTCGCTTATTTGTGGGCTTTTATTTGGTTTAGGCCTTATTGTATCGGGTATGAGCAACCCTGCCCGCGTGCTGAACTTTTTAGATTTCAGTGCCAACTGGGACGCTACGCTAGCATTTGTGATGGGTGGCGCTATTTTGGTGGCTGCACCGGGAATGTATTGGGTGCGCAAGCGCAGTAAACCCTTGTTTGCGAATAAGTTCGACATTCCTACCAGCAAAACCATTGATGCAAAGCTAATTCTGGGCTCTGCGGCTTTTGGCATTGGTTGGGGTATCAGCGGTTTTTGCCCAGGCCCTGCCGTAGTGGCGATTGCGTCGCTTCAAACTGATGTGCTGATGTTTGTAGGTGCCATGATTGTCGGCATGCTGGCGCAGCATTGGTTGAAGCCAAAAGCGGCTTAAAACATAACTGCTCTTGCGGCTTTATCGCCTAATGGGGATAAAGTCGTAATTATTCCTTCAAGGGGGTAAGCCCGGCAGCCACTTACAAAAGTGAAAAAAGCTGACTTATCGTTTTGCGGTTCTCCCTTTCAATAAACCTACCCCCAGTGCGGCCATGATCACTGCAACAACGCCGTTTAAGTAATTGAAAAAGGCATAGGGTGCATAGTCGAGCACATCAACGCCCAGGGTGGCAGAGTAGAACGCTCCGGCGGTTGTCCACGGAATTAGGCCAGTGGTCATAGTTGCACCTTCTTCTACTGACCTTGATAGCACAGCAGGGTCAAGGTTCTGCTGTTCATATTTTGGTTTAAATAGTTGGCAGTTTAAGATGATTGAGATGTAGGCTTCGCCCATAGCCACATTGCCCAAAAAGCCAGAGGCTATGGTTACCGCTATTAAGCTTGCTGTTCGCTTCACCTTGTCGATAATGCCTGCCAGTAAAGCAGCTAAAAAGCCCGCGCCGTGTAGTATGCCGCCCAATGCTATTGCCATTAAGGCAAGGAGTAGCGTCCAACTCATGCTGCTGATGCCGCCCCTACCTAAAAGCGCATCTAAGTTTTCGATACCCGTGGTTTGTGGTTTGTTTTCCCACAGTGCATTGAGAACGCTAATGGTGTTGGTATCTTGGTAAAAAATAGCGATGATTACGGCAAGCAAAATGCTGCATGACATGGTTACTTCAGCAGGCACTTTTTTGATGCTTAGTACGGTAAGTAGCACGAGCGGTAACAGTGTTATGTAGGGTGCAAGGTTATAGTGGCTGGCAAGCGCGGCTTTAATTTCAACTACATGTTCAACATTTAAATTCTGGTTTGCGTAACTGAACCCTAATGCCAAGAAAATAACGAAGGTGAGAAGAAAGCTAGGCAGTGTAGTCAACAACATGGCGTACATATGCCGATAAAGGTTGGTGCCCGCACTCATCGCAGCGAGGTTGGTGGTATCAGAAACTGGCGACATTTTATCGCCAAAGGTGGCACCGCATACCACCATTGCCGCCACTATGGGTAGTGGTATGTTCATGGCAGCACCAATACCCATTAGCACTACGCCCATAGTACCCACCGTTCCCCACGAGGTGCCCGTAGCTACCGACATTACCGCACAAAGAATTAACCCCACCGCCAAAAACACACTAGGGTTTAACCAACTTAACCCGTAATAAATGAGCGTTGAAATAGTGCCGCTTTGCATAAAGCTGGCGATAACCATACCTATAAGAATGAATATGTATATTGCCGGCATGGCCCGGGTTAATGCGCTGGTCATTAATTCGCGGATTTGCAGGTATGTGTACCCCAAACTAAACGCATTAATACCGGCCCATAATAAACACATAAATATAAGCGCGTGCAGGCTAATACCTAAGCCAAACAATCCACCCGCTATTAGCGCAACAATAACGCTAAAACAAAGCAGTGACTGAGCAAAACTAAGGCTACGTAAAGACTGAGGCGACATGAAGGGCTCGTTGATACGTTTTTAAAAAATGAAAGTCGTGAAAAACAGTATAACGACTTTGCTAAGCGTTGGAATGACTTTGGCGCAGCATAGGCTTGAAATACGCACAACGCTTCAGAAAGAAATGGCCCGTTCAGCCAATAAGTGCTGCCTAAATGAGGAAACTGAAAAAACAACCTCCTTTTAATACGCCATAAATGGCATTTTAAGACCTTAAACGCCATTTATGGCTATTTAATTGACATGTCATAATAAATAGCCATACTTAAAGAATCACGTCACTGAAGGCTATTTTGGTGTTTTATGGGCAAGGTTGAATATACGAAAAAACTGCTTGGTAACCTTGTAAAGCAAGCGAGAGCCGCTTCTATGGATCAAGAAGAGTTAGCGCTTAGAACCGGTACTAGCAAAAATACTGTTAGCAGGTTAGAGCGAGGAAAAGGCATAAATTCAGATACGTTGCTAACAATATTAAATCAACTCGAAGTGCTTGACCCACTTATTGAAACCATCGAAAAGGAGTACGAATTAGTAAGCAATAACCCTTCGAGAAAAAGCTCACTCGTAGAAAAGGAGTTACCTAATGACTTCTAGAGCTTATGTTTTTATTGATGGACTTGAAAATAGTCCGGTTATATGTGGCGTTGTTGAGTTAGAACCTAAGACTAATATCGGGAAATTTCGATATGGACAAAGCTACCTACAAAGGGATGATGCATTCCCTCTAGATCCAGTTCACCTCCCCCTACTTAGCGATCAGTTTATTACTAGAGTAAATAAAGGAATGTTTGGCGCTATCTTAGATGCTGGTGCAGATAGCTGGGGTAAAAAGCTTATTTTGTCACTGCACTCGACTAAGCCTAACAATGATCTAGAACTCGTTCTGGCTGGCTCTGGGATGGGTGTTGGCGCACTTACTTTTAGCTTATCTAGAAGTGCAAGTAAGCCAAAGAAGAATAAGAATACGCTTGGCGATATCCCCATGCTTTTGCAGGGAAAAAGGGCAATTCTTAAAAATGAAGACATTCCTAAAGAAGTCAAAAAAGCATTTGAATACGGGTCCAGTATGGGTGGCGCCCGACCTAAAACACTGATTGAAGACAGTGGTATAAATTACTTAGCGAAATTTAACCGTCCAGATGATTTATACAACGTGTGTTTAGTAGAACATGCAACAATGACAATGCTAGAAGAACTGGACGTAAGAGTTGCAGCCACGTCTATAGTGAACAACCAACAAGAAGACATATTATTAGTAAAGCGCTTCGACTGTAACTCTGATAGACCAACACACCATTTCTTAAGTGCTAATTCTCTAATCAACCAAGAAAAGTTGACGAATCAGGCACTAACTGAGAATTATAGTTATGGTGCGTTGGCAGAGTTTATAATGAAGCATGGGGCAGAGCCGAAAGATGCACATGAACTGTACACACGCATGGTTTTTAATATCTTAATGGGTAACACTGATGACCATTCCAGAAATCACGCATTCTTGTATTCCTTCTCAGATAAAAACTGGCGCTTATCTCCAGCCTACGACGTATTGCCGATAAACAATTCCCGCCAGCATGGAATTGGAATAGGGGTTCACGGCAGAGAAGGAACGCTTGAAAATGCGCTGTCTCAATCTAAAAGGTTTGGACTTTCTCAAGCAAAAGCCAAAACAATCATTTCTAACGTGCAGGCGTTAACTAATGAATGGATACCTTATTTCACCAAGGCTGGTGTACGTGATGCCGATATGGAAACGCTTAAGGGGGTTATTCCTCTATATAAGTCATCAGAAAGAAATGGCCCGCCCTAGAGGATTCGAACCTCTGACCTCGGCCTCCGGAGGGCCGCGCTCTATCCAGCTGAGCTAAGGGCGGTTTGTAGAACCAGTGAGATAATCACCGAACGTTTCCAACAAGGAATACGCGACTACACGTATGCTGCAAACGGGGCGTAATAATACTGACGCCACGGGCTGGCTTCAACTCATTTATTAAAATCTCTTTAGATGGCTTGGCATAAGTGTTAAAAATCCTTACTTTTTATAGGTAATTGGCCTCAAATAGTTGTTCAGCCCCAATTAACCGTTATAATCTGGCCAGTTATATTTTAAACAAATTCATCATTGCCTGGAGACAGATGTGAAATTAAAGACTTGGTTAACTGTTGCTGCTACTGCGCTAACTGTTTTTGCAGCACAAGCACAAGAAATGAGTAACGATGAAATTGCCGAGCGCATTAAGCCGTTAGGTCAAGTACACGTTGCAGGTGCAGCGGCAGAAGGTAGTGCTGGCGCAGCGGGCGGCGCGAAGTCTGGTGAAGACGTTTACAACTCTGCATGTGTAGCTTGCCACGCAGCAGGTGTTTTAGGTGCTCCTAAACTTCAAAATGCAGCAGACTGGCAGCCTCGTCTAGACGAACGCGGCCTTGACGGTGTGTGGCAAAATGCTCTAAACGGTATCAATGCTATGCCTCCTCGTGGTACTTGTGGCAATTGCTCTGATGACGAAATTAAAGCAGCTATTGAGTACATGATTGAAGGTATCTAGTACCTACACAATCACAACAACTTGATGGAAAAAGTAGCGTTTTACCCTCTAATCGGGTAATTTAACCCATTGGGGAACGTTACTTTTTTTACTGGCGAGCGGAATGTCACAAGATTCGACGCAACACGAGTTGACGGAAGAAGAACTGCGCGAACTTATACCGCAGCTTCAACAACTCACTGACAAATATAAGCGCGCTGAACGTGTTCAGAAGGCGCTTTTTGATATATCCGAACTCGCCAGTTCTGTAAGTCACCTAAACCGCCTTTATTCCGCTATTCACGAAATCATTGCCGATTTCATGAACGCAGACAACTTTTTTGTCGCCTTTTACGAACCCGAAAACCACGTTGTCGACTTTGCCTATTTTATTGATGAGTTCGACGAACAAACTGTTCCTCAGCTTCCCGCTGAATCTTTGATGGACGGTATGACGGGTTATATTCTCAGAACCGGCAACCACCTTTTTTATAAGCGCGACGAAGAAGAAACTTTCGCCTCTGAGCACGATATTAAGCTAGTCGGTTCCCAACCTTTTGAATTACTGGGCGTGCCTTTGAAGCGTGGCAGTCAGGTGATTGGTGCCATGGTAGTGCAAACTTACGATGAAGGCGTGCATTACACTCAAGAGGATTTAGAAGTTCTGCTGTTTGTTTCACAGCATATTGTCACAACAGTAGATCGAGTAAAGAACAGAGAGCTTACTGAACGTACCATTCGAGAACGTACCCGCCAGCTTCGAAAGATTAACGACGACCTTCAAGAAGAAATTTTAGAACGCCAAAAAGTAGAGTCGTTACAGCAAGCGCTGTTTGAAATTTCTGAATTGGCGGCCACTCTAGAAGGCGATATGAATGCCTTTTATTCCAGCCTACACGATATTCTTGCACGGCTGATCAGTGCCCCTAACTGCTACATAGCAATTCTCGACAAAGATAAAGAGATGCTGGAGTTCCCGTATTTCAGCGACACGAAGCAAAAAGAAATCAGCGCTAGACCTCTTGGCTTAGGGCTTACCGAATACGTTTTACGTACAGGGCAAGCCGAGCTAATTAACCCACCAAAAGTACTCGAGTTGGCTGAGTCGGGGGACCTAGATGTTACGGTTGCTCAGAACATGCTAAATAGCGCTAACTCTTGGCTTGGCTCCCCACTTGTTGTTGAAGGGGAAATAGCCGGGGTTATTGCAGTGCAAACTTACGGTAAATTGGCAAAATATAACTCCCGAGACCAAGAGCTACTTCGCTTTGTTTCGCACCATATTGCTGTAGCCATTGAGCGCAAGCGCAACACCGAGTCGATGCAGCGCTATAACATTGAGCTTGAGGAGCGCGTAAAAGAGCGCACCGCAGAGCTTAACCGCACGAATAAATTTCTCAAGCAGCAAATTGAAGAGCGTAAAGAGATTGAGCTTAAGCTAATTCACGACGCTCACCACGACTCATTAACCGACTTACCTAACCGCGCTATGTTCACCAGCAGATTAGAACTCGCCATTGCCAGTAAGCAACGTTACAGCGATAACTTATTCGCGGTTTTATTTATCGACTTAGACCGCTTTAAAGTTATTAACGACACGCTAGGTCACCACGCGGGCGACGAGTTTTTAGTTGAGGTCGCAAGACGCATTGCGCTGTGTATTCGCGGTCACGACTTATTAGCCCGCTTAGGAGGGGATGAGTTCGTAGTGCTTTTGGATAACTTCGAAGATGAAGCGGATGTTGAAGAAGTAGCCAGCCGCATTATTTCATCGATTTCAGAGCCATTTTTACTGGATGGCCGCGAAATGTATTCAGGCGCCAGTGTGGGTATCGCTCACTTAGAAACCTATTATCGCAGCGCCGACGAGGTACTACGCGATGCTGACGCTGCCATGTACCAAGCGAAAACCCTCGGGCGTGGCCGCTATGTCATGTTTGATAAGAGCATGCGCGATAGGCTGATAGAAGAGCTTGAGCTTGAAAATGAGTTTAGGCGCGCCCTGCGTGAAGAAGAGTTTGATTACTTTTTGCAGCCAGTGATTAACTTAAATGACAGCAGCACGCTGTATAAAGAAATGTATATTCGCTGGTCTCACCCGGCCTACGGCAAAATAGCCCGTGAGCAGTTTAGACAAGTGGCTGAGCAAAGCGGCCTGACGCTGGATCTTGATTTATTCCAGCTAAACAAAGCCTGCGATTTGCTTAAGCACTACAAAAATACCGATGAGTCCATTGACAAGATAGCGGTTAACGTGTCGATTAATCATTTACTACAGGCTTCTATGGTTAATCAAATGATTGATGTAATTGCATCTTCTAACGTTACACCAAGCCAGCTGGTATTTGAGTTTGATGAGAATGATTTAAACCGACGTTCGCAGTTCATCTTACCGGCTATTAAAAAGCTTAAACGCGCTGGTGTAACTCTTGTTCTTGATAACTTTGGCAGCGGTTTGGCTTCACTTAGCTACTTGTTTGCCTACCCGTTCGACTTCATAAAAATTGATCACCGATTTGTGAAGTCACTCCCGCGTTCACAGCGCAATTTAAAACTTATTCAATCAGTGATGCTAATTTCTGAACACCTGAAGTTTCAGGTTATCGCAGAGGGTGTGGATTCTGAGGAGCAGCTGGAAGCCCTTAGTGAAATTGAATGTTCATACGGTCAAGGCAAGATACTGAAGCACGCAAAAGTGCTAGATATGGCATCACTAGCAAGCTAAAAGTAAGTACTCACTCGCATCTTAGGCCCTGCTACTTCTTCCCTAAGATGCCTCTTAAATTAGCAATGCCTACCTGTGCTTTTTGCTGGCGCTCTTCTTTGGTAACTTTCGGCTTTTGGTTTTCCCACTGTACGTCGTCAGCTGGCAGTTCAAATAAAAAGCGACTTGGCTCTGGGTTTATGACTTCACCAAACTGTCGGCGCTCTTTGGCTAAGCTGAATATCAGCTCGCGTTGGGCACGGGTAATTCCTACGTAAGCAAGCCGACGCTCTTCTTCTACGTTGTCTTCGTCAATGCTGCTTTGGTGTGGCAATAAGCCTTCTTCCATGCCAACTAAGAACACAATGGGGAATTCCAAACCTTTTGAAGCGTGGAGCGTCATTAACTGTACCTGGTCCCCTTCCCCATCGTCTTCGCCGCGCTCCATCATGTCGCGCAGAATTAAGCGGTTCACTACTTCGGTTAAGGTCATGGGTTGGTCTAGGTCGTTGCCTTCCAGCATGTCATTCACCCAACCGAATAGGGTACTTACGTTGGCCATGGCCATTTCGGCGGCTTTGGGGCTGGCGCTGGTTTCATACAGCCATTCTTCATACCCCATGGTGCGGATCATGGTGCGCACTGCATCAGCGGTGTTGCCGCGCTCTGCATTGTCCGATAACTCCACTATCCAGCGGGCAAAGGTGGAAACAGAGTGAAAGGCTTTGTCGGGCAGCACGCTGTTTAAGTTAGGGTGCGTTGCCGCTTCGAACATAGACACGCCTAAACTATTGGCAAAGTTACCCAACTTTTCTAGCGTAGCGCGGCCTATACCGCGCCCTGGCGTGTTAATGATGCGAAGCAAAGCGTTATCGTCGTCCTGATTCACCAGTAACCTTAAATAGGCCATGATGTCTTTCACTTCGGCACGACCAAAGAACGACATGCCACCGCTTATTTTGTAAGGAATGCGGTTACTCATTAACAGCTTTTCAAAAATACGGCTTTGGTGATTTCCGCGATACAAAATGGCGTAGTCTTTAAACTGCGTGCGGTTCATGAACTTGTGCGCAAGCAGTTCAGCCACCACTCGTTCACCTTCATGTTCTTCGTTCTTTGCCTCTATCACTTTAAGCGGCTCGCCGTACTGCAGTTCAGAGAAGAGGGTTTTATCGAACAAGTGCGGGTTGTTCTGAATTAGAATATTCGCGCAATGCAGAATACGCCCTGACGAGCGGTAGTTCTGCTGCAGCTTAATCACGTTCAGTCGCGGGAAATCTTCTTGCAGCAAATGTAGATTTTGCGGCTTTGCGCCACGCCATGAGTAGATAGACTGGTCGTCGTCGCCAACTACAGTAAAGCGTGCGCGCTCGCCAACCAATAGCTTTACCAACTCGTACTGGCTGGTATTGGTATCTTGGTATTCATCCACCAGCAGATAGCGAATTTTGCTCTGCCATTTGGCTCTGATTGCTTCGCTACTTTTTAAAAGCAGTGTAGGCAATAGAATTAAGTCGTCAAAATCTAGTGCGTTATAGGCTTTTAAGTTGTCTTGGTAGCGCTTGTAGGCTTCTGCAAACTCTCGCTCGCCCGTGCTGGTAGCTGATTTTAATAAAGCATCGGGTAAGATAAGGTCGTTTTTCCAATTCGATATGCAGCTTTGCAGCAGCTGAAGCTGATCTTTATCGCCATCGAGGGTGTCGGACGTTAGGTCGTTAAGCAGGGCAAACGAATCTTTATCATCGAACAGCGAGAACCCCGGTTTTAAACCAAGATCTTTCACGTGAGCTTTGATAATGGTTAAACCCATGGTGTGGAAGGTCGATACTTTTAGCCCACGCGCCTCTGGCTTACCTAAGGTTTGCGCCACACGTTCTTTCATTTCACGTGCTGCTTTGTTGGTAAAGGTTACCGCTGCAATATAGCGTGCTGGCATATCGCAGTTTCTAACTAAATGAGCAATTTTGTTGGTAATTACACGAGTTTTACCACTGCCCGCCCCTGCCAGCACCAAACATGGGCCAGACACATAGGTTACGGCAGATTCTTGAGCTTCATTTAGTTTCATTTAATTCCTAAAACAACGTACATTTGGGCGTAACACGGTTTTCATTGCATGTCGCGACGATACCGATAGAATAGCTTTCATATTTTGAGCTGCGCATTATAAGGGAATTCCATGTTGGATCCGAAGAAACTCGAAGATTTAGCGAAACAAATTGCTGATGCCGTACCACCAGGCGTTAAAAACATGGCTGAAGAAGCAGAAGGCCGAGTGAAAACAGTATTGCAGTCGCAGCTGTCGAAACTTGATTTAGTTACTCGCGAAGAGTTCGATATTCAAAGCCAGGTGCTTATTCGCACTCGCGAAAAGCTAGACGCTATGGAAAGTCGCATTGCCGAGCTAGAAGCGAAACTAGCAGAAAAGTAGTTGTTCACAGCTTATAGAAAACTCAAAGGCGCCTTCATGGCGCTTTTTTATTGAAACCGATAAAATAAAGAATGCTCTTCTGTCTTTGAAAAAGCGCAGAACAAAAGAAACGTTACATCAAGATCTCTAAACCTTTCTGCTCAACAAGGCTCAGAAGCTTTAAAGAAGTACCTCGAGGCTTTTTGTTCCCCTGCTCCCACTGCTTGATTGTAGATGGCGTGATATTTAAATAGGCAGCAAAAACAGCTTGGCTTACTCTTGCTTTTTCACGTATTGCTTTTATCCGCTGTCCATCATATTGCTTGAGTTTGGGTAAACATAATGCATCAAACTTATGCATAGTCTGCTTATCCATTACTCCAGCTTCGCTCAAATCTTTTGCAGTACTATGTACCACATCTAAAATGCTTTCTTTCATGTTATCTCACCTCTTCAATACTACCTGAATCAATAGCTTTCTTAAGCTTTTCCTCGCTGTAGTTCAGTAGCTCTTTAGCTAAGAGTTTTAAAGACTTCATCTCTTTAACACTAATGTTAGAGCGGGTGCTTTTGGAAAAACCGTAAATAAAAAAGGCTTTATTATCCACTTGAAAAGCTATGAGGGTTCTTAAACTTCTACTTTTGCCTTGTCCCAAAAGAGGTACTCGCTTTTTATATACGTTTGCACCTAAATCGGCGTCAACTAATCCCTGTTGCATTTCTGTAATTGCTAATTTTAGCAAGCTGTCTGATAAACCTTCCTTACTCGCCCACCTATTGAACCACTTCAATTTATATATGCGTATAGATTCCATTCGACACCTAAAGTATAACACTTAGTAGCATATTTTGTGCGCGACTTTAAAAACATTTAGTGAATAAAGCGCGTGCCTATAAAAGCTAGTAAATACTTTAGAGGGGCTATAAATAATTTATAAGGGGACGTTGGTACAGGTTAAAGTTTGCTGTTGGTAAGTTTTACCTTACCAAACAAAATGCAGCGCCGTACCAAGCGTGATGGCAAGGCCAATGTAGTGGTTTTCAATAAACGCGGTGAAGCAGCCTTCACGCTGGCGGCGTTTAATGAGCTGATATTGGCGCACACATAGCAAAGCCGAAAACAGTACCGCTATGTAGTAAGGCCATGTCGCATTGATTGTTAAGCCTATGCACCACAAAATGGTTAGCGCCAAGGCCTGCAACAACATCACAATTAACACGTCGTTTTTACCGAACAGGATAGCGGTAGACTTAACGCCTATTTGCAAATCGTCGTCGCGATCTACCATGGCGTACATGGTATCGTACGCTACTGTCCAAAGTAAGTTAGCAATGAACAACCACCAAGCGTACGTTGGTACAGTTTCTAGCACGGCCATAAAAGCCATGGGAATGGCCCAGCCAAATGCCGCACCTAATACCACCTGCGGCAAGTGGGTATAACGCTTCATGAAGGGATAGCTTGCAGCAAGCAAGAGCGCTACAACAGATAACGCGATAGTTTGCCAATTAAGAAACAGCACTAACACAAATGCGAAGGCGATAAGTGCACCAAATAACTGCAGCGCTTGTTTTGGTTTAACTTCGCCCGTTGCAAGCGGACGCTGGGTTGTGCGCTTTACGCGTCCGTCCACTTTTCTGTCAGCATAGTCGTTGATAACGCAGCCCGCTGAACGCATTACGACTACGCCAGCCACGAAGATAAGCGTAATACCTAAAGGCGGTAAACCTTGCGCAGCCATGAGCAGCGCCCACAATGTAGGCCACAACAATAAATAAATACCTACGGGTTTATCTAAGCGCATAAGTCGCGCATATGCATTCCAATTGTGTTTCATAATTGCTGTTCGCTTTCCTTTTCGCTTGTCGCTAATTGACTGTAAGCAGGAGAATGAGGAAGAAAAACTTCTGCCACTATCATGCTGTAGTTATCTAAGGTAAATAACGAGCGTCTTCCCCATAAGGTTTGGTCACTGTTAATGCCAAACTGGGAGGCTTGAGCAGTACACAATTGGAATTGTGAACGAGTGAACCGCGTGTCGTTAAATAAGCGTTTTCCCAGAGGCTCGCGACCTAAGTCAGACAGCTCTCTGTCTACAAACGCTTGAGGAATAATAGAGCGTGCAAATACCCAAGGTTGATGGTTACCGCACAGTAGAATTTCCCGAGCTTGATAACTGGTATTGCCGTTATTGTGTAATAGCGATAACTCGTTGTCGTGAGGTATCTGCGTGCGCTGTCCAATAAGCTCCAGCGAAAAATGGTCACTTAAGGACTGTACTCGCTCGGTTAATGACCCAGTGTCTAACAACCAGTTTTTAAGCTGTGCATTAGGAATTGTGATGCCAGAAGGTGCTTGCCAGTCAACCGCCAAACCCACTGGAAAAGTGGCATTAAAACTCACACTAAAAGCCCGAATAATGAATCTGTTAATATAATAACACGTCATGTCAGAATATTTTCACTTGGTTAAACTTTTGCAGTAGTGTGTTTGATCAGAGATTTGCTAAACTACCTGTTGAATCTATTACTTGGGTGTTTCGGACTTCACTATGTTTAAGTCACTTGTTTTACGTGTATTTGCGGTTAGTTTTCTTGTTTTAGGATGCAATTCAGCGCTGGCACAAGATAAAGCCAACTATGCTTATTTAGGTTTAGAGCCTGAGATTGTTACTAACTATATTAGTGATAGCGCACAGAAGCTGGGTTACGTTCGCGTGTCGGTTGAATTAATGATTCACGATGTGAACCAACTGGAAATTGCTGAACACCACATGCCACTGCTACGCTCTACCGCCATTGAAATTTTCGGACAGCAGCCGGCAGAAAAAGTGAAGTCGCTAACCGGTCGAGAAGATATTCGCCGCGCCATTTTGAAAGCCCTTCAAGAGCACATGCAGCAAGAAACCGGTGGTGAGGTCATTAAGAACGTTATTTTTACCAAGTATTTATATCAGGGTGCTTAAGCAGGATAACCGCTGCCTGGCCAGCGGTTAACGTTTAGCAGAGCCTAAACTAAGCGTGGCGGCAAGTAAGCAGCCTGAAATAAGCCCCGCAGTATGCGCTGCGTTCGCCATGTTCACCCATAATATGTCGGCATAGCCAAGCACTAACCAAACCAGCATAAAACCGACAATGGAGTTTGGCAGCGAAAGCCCCCAACTTGGGCGCAGCCAGCCAAGCCACCACACGAAGCCCATTACGGCATATACCACACCAGAAAGCCCACCAAACAAGAATAAGTTGCCTTGTACTGGGTCGCTAAATAGTGCCTGTGCAGCATTTGAAACCGTAGCTGAAATCAAAAATACAATAAGCAGCATACTGATACCTAAAGTACGTTCAATTTTGGCCCCTAGCATGCCCCACCATAGTAGATTGAATATGATGTGAAGCGCTGAGAAATGAATGAACGCCGGACCGAGCAGTCGCCACCACTCATTATTCTGCAACAACACAGAAAACGGCTGCATCAGTAAGTGCTGAGCAATGGGGGCAAATAGCCCAAATAAAGACAATAGGTAAACCACTGCACACAGCACGAACACCACAGAGGTAAACGGCGCTTTAACAGCATCGGACACTATTTTGCTTAACGAAAAGCCGCCGCCGGATGGGGCAAGCTGTACGTTCTTACCACTGTCCCATGCCGCTTGCTGATATTTAGGGTTTGTTGGGTTTGCTAAAAAGTCTTCAGCTATCACTTTTGCACGGTCGGTATGCTCGTTGTTATCCAGCACAACCACAAACTCTTTTTCGTGCTGTACTACGTTGGCGTTGATTTGCTGACTGGTTAAATAGTTGGCGAGAAGGTGCGCTGGACTCTGCTGATTAAACGCAATTAAAGGATGACCCATAAGCTAGTTGTTACCCCAAAAGCAAAAAGAGTGTAAAGCGATAGTGATGTACAAGAGCGTAGAATCCTAGCTCTCGTCACTGATTCTTTATACTGAAATAGTGAAGGACCTGCAAAACATAAAATAAAGGTGCACATTGTGCACCTCTAGAAAATCGCTATTCGGTTACTACCGGGTTAGCCAGTCGCCACGCTTCAAAGCCCCCGTCCATACTATAAACGGTCTCAAAACCTTGCTGAGCAATCACTTGCGCAGCCTGTTGACTGCTTACGCCGTGGTAACACACTACAACAACAGGGGTATCTTTAGGCGCTTGGTCAATAAACGCCCCAAAGTTGTCGTTGTTAAGCGGTGCCGCATTGGGCATATGGCCATTAGCAAACGATTGGGGATCGCGAATATCCACAATTGTTACGTCGCCTTGAAAGTTAGCTACGTCGTTTACGCTAATGTGTGAGAATGTTGTCATTATTGCCAATCCAAAATAACTTTACCTGAGTGTCCTGACCCCATGGTATCAAACCCTTTCTGAAAGTCATCAATGGAAAAGGTATGGGTGATGATGGGAGAAAGGTCCAGGCCACTTTGTAGCAAGCTTGCCATTTTGTACCAAGTCTCGAACATTTCACGACCGTAAATGCCTTTTATCACCAACCCTTTGAAAATAACTTGGTTCCAGTCAACAGCAACATCTTGCGGAGGAATCCCCAGCATGGCTACTTTACCGCCGTGATTCATTTTATCTAGCATGTCTCTAAACGCTACTGGTACACCAGACATTTCAAGGCCCACATCAAAGCCCTCGGTCATACCCAGTTCGTTCATAACATCTTGTAAGTTTTCTTTACTTACATCAACAGCGCGCGTGGCGCCCATCTTTTCAGCAAGTTCAAGGCGATACGGGTTGATATCAGTGATAACTACATGACGCGCCCCAACATGCTTAGCTACTGCTGCGGCCATGATACCGATCGGTCCTGCACCTGTGATAAGTACGTCTTCGCCTACTAGGTCGAAACTTAGCGCGGTATGAACAGCATTACCAAATGGGTCGAAAATAGACGCGAGGTCGTCGCTGATATTGTCTGGAATCTTAAATGCGTTGAACGCTGGAATAACTAGGTATTCTGCAAACGCACCAGGGCGGTTTACGCCCACACCTTCGGTGTTGCGACACAAATGTACGCGGCCAGCACGGCAGTTACGACAATGGCCACAGGTAATATGACCTTCACCTGATACGCGGTCGCCAACGTTGAAGCCTTTTACTTCTTGGCCCATACCGACTACTTCGCCCACGTATTCGTGACCAACCACCATGGGTACTGGAATAGTGTTCTGCGACCACTCATCCCAATTGTAAATGTGCATGTCGGTACCGCAAATCGCGGTTTTGCGAATTTTAATCAGTAAGTCGTTGTGCCCTACTTCAGGCTTTGGTGTGTCTTGTAGCCAAATACCTTTTTCCGCTTTCGCTTTTACTAGCGACTTCATGAAATCACTCCCATTTCGCGACCTACTTCGATAAACGCATCGATGGCTTTATCGACGTGTTCAAGGCTATGACCTGCAGACATTTGCGTACGAATGCGAGCTTGGCCTTTTGGCACAACTGGGTAAGAGAAGCCAATAACGTAAATGCCTTTTTCTAGCAGTTTGTCAGCCATTTCACTGGCTAAGCGGGCATCACCAAGCATTACTGGAATTATGGCGTGATCTTTACCTGCAAGGGTGAAACCCGCCTCTTCCATGCGGTTGCGGAAGTGGTTGGCATTTCGCCATAAATTAGCACGTAACTCATCACCCTCTTTCATCATTTCAAACACTTTTAATGATGCTGAAACAATAGGTGGCGCAACTGAATTAGAAAATAGGTAAGGACGCGAGCGCTGACGTAGCCACTCTACAACTTCTTTTTTGCCCGACGTATAACCGCCAGATGCGCCGCCAAGGGCTTTGCCTAAAGTACCTGTAATAATGTCTACACGGCCCATTACACCGCAATATTCATGGCTACCTTTACCGTTTTCGCCCAAGAAACCCGTGGCGTGGCAGTCATCAACCATTACCATAGCATCATATTTGTCGGCTAGGTCGCAGATTGAAGCAAGATCGGCAATAACGCCGTCCATAGAAAATACGCCATCGGTAGCAATGATTTTAAAACGTGCACCGTCAGCCTCGGCTTGCTTTAATTGCTCTTCTAAGGCCGCCATGTCGTTGTTGGCATAACGGTAACGCTTGGCTTTACACAAACGTACGCCGTCAATGATACTCGCATGGTTTAGCGCATCAGATATGATGGCATCTTCCGGCCCAAGAAGGGTTTCAAACAAACCGCCATTTGCGTCGAAGCAAGATGGATAAAGAATGGTGTCTTCGGTACCTAAGAAGTCGCTAATAGAGGCTTCTAGTTGCTTGTGAATGTCTTGCGTTCCGCAGATGAATCGCACAGATGCTACACCGAAGCCATGGCTATCTAAGCCCTCTTTCGCCGCTTCGATTAAGCTTTCGTTGTTTGCTAGGCCAAGGTAGTTGTTCGCACAAAAATTAATAACCTGCTCACCACCATCAACACCAATATCCGCTTGTTGTTGCGACGTGATCACACGCTCTTTTTTGTACAAACCATCTTCTTTTGTGGCTTCAATTTGCGATTGCAAATGAGAAATAAATGCCGCAGACATGCCATTCTCCAAGTGTGGGTATATAAAAACCGCTAGTGTAATGAAAGCGCGTGAAAGGGTACACACCCATGCGCTGTATTTAATGGGTTTGTCGACTAAGTTTGTAAATTATTCAGCACACTCTAAGAAAAACACTAAAATCACACTAATTTGCTTCAAGCGCTATGTGAAATCTTTCCAAAAGCCGTTTTCTACCTTATCGCTTAGTGTGTCCCATAGGTTTACTTCAGGTATAGGACGGCTAATAAGGTATCCCTGGCCCTGATGACAGTCGAAATGGCACAGCAGTTCGTATTGCTCATTGCTTTCTATGCCTTCAGCTATTACCTGCATGCCCATATTACGCACCATAGATATGGTGGAGTGCACAATGTTTCTGTCATCTGCACTGCTGGCAATGTTGGCAACGAAAGAGCGATCTATCTTTATATAATCGGCAGGCAATGACTTTAAGTAGCTTAATGATGAATAGCCGGTTCCAAAATCGTCAATTGCCAACATACAGCCCATGTCGCGTATAGTTTGCATTATTCCCATTGCCCGTTTGATATCTGAGACCAGAACGGTTTCCGTTAGCTCTAAGCAGACCTGGTCGGGAGCGATGTCGTTTTTGATAATTTGGTGCTGTAAAAACTCAGGTAAGCTAGGGTCAAGGAACTGCCCTGCTGATAAGTTAATCGCAACCTTAATATCTGGGTAGCCGCTATTTTTTAACTCGTTTATTAAGTTCGTGGAGCGTGTGATAACCCAATAATCTAGCTCGAGCATAAACGACGTATTCTCAAGCAATGGAATAAAATCAGCTGGCGATATAGGGCCTTTTTTAGGATGATACCAGCGCAGTAGTGCTTCGAACCCCATGAGTTTGCCGCTGTGCATGTCTATTTGTGGTTGCAAGGCAAGGCTAAATTGATCGCCTCTTAGCGCTTCACGAGCCTCAGACTCCAGTTCAACCTTTTGCATTACCTTAAGGTTCATAGTGGCGTCATATACCCTAAACTCAGCACCTTTTTTCGCTTTGGCTTCGTACATCGCAATATCGGCATGACGCAGCAGCTCAACCGGCGTGGCGCGTGAGTGGTTAGTAATGGCAATGCCTATGCTGATTGAAACGTAAAAGGTTACGTCATCAACAATAATGGGCGCTTGAAACTCGTCGATAATTTTTTGCGCTACCGTGTCGACATGTTTTTTATTCTCTATATTCGAAAGCAAAATGACAAACTCATCGCCTCCGAACCGTGATGCAATATCAGATTCCCGAATAGGTCGGGAAATTCTCATTGCAGCAGCTTTAAGCAACTTATCGCCAACGTCGTGCCCATGGCTGTCGTTAACTTTCTTAAAGTCATCTAAGTCCATGAACATGAGAGCCACTAGCCTGTCATCGCGAATTGAACTGGCCAATTGTTTTTCAATTTGAAAGGTCAACATGTTGCGGTTAGGCAGACCTGTTAGCACGTCGAACATCGCCATTTTTTCTAGCTTAGCGGTATTGATCGCCATTTGACCGTCGAAGCTTTCCATCTGACGAGCTAAATCATTAGCCGCTTCCTCAACCACATCTAATTCGTCGGTCAGCTGAAATATAGGCGGCTTTCGACGCTTAGCGGCAACAGTATAAAACTCACTAAATTTATGTTCAGCCAGCATTGGAAGGCGTTCGCTAATATCCAGCAGCCTTGTGCGATATTGATTTAAGAAGAGGTAAAGCAATGATGAAAATAGTAAAAATAAGCCGACAGCGCTTGAGATGACCACGTAACGATATTGCTCATTTTGCCGCATCATTGCCGACACATCTTGTACAATAAGTAAATAAGGATGGTCGCCTGACGCGTGGTCAAAAGGTAGAAGGCTTACTAAAAGCTGCTGGCTGTCTAAACCAACATTCACTCCTTTAATAACAAGGTCATCAACGCGCCAGTTAATGGGTAAAGCGTCGAAAAGCGAGCTCAAAAACTGCCGATTAGCTGCGGTAATTTGACTTGCTACCTTCAACCCTAATTTTCCAGTTTGTGATTCATCTAATTGAACTACCGCCACTTTATAAACATCGGTGGCGCGGCTGAACAGGTAAAGCAACTCGCGCATGGAGGTAGACACAACAATAACCGGCACCTTATCGCTCGGCGACATTATGGGTATGGAAATATAATGAGTGCATACGCTCTCGCAGACCAGTAACGAGCGGCTTTCAAATGTTGCCCGGGTTGAATCTACAAGGCGCTTTATGGTGGTGTTAACAGGATAAGCGGGCTGTCCGACAACGCCGTTTTCATCGAATAAGTACAGGCTTTCGACCTGAAAGTTGAGCGTTAGGTATTCGTTAAGGTCATCTAGCGTGTGGTGTAACTCATCAAGGTTATTGGAATACGCGCCATTTTTACGGCTTATTATATCGATAAGCGTAATCATGCGGCTGTGAAGTATATCTTCAAAGAGCTGAACCCGGCGCTGGTTGCTAATTTGGCTTTCCCGCTGCTGCATGACAACTTGTGCTTCAGATTCTTTAATTAGCACGGTAGATATTACGATAGTAACAGTTAGAACCATGGCCAGCAGAATAGCGATAGTTTTAGTGGTAAAAGATACCTGAACCTTCATCTTTTAGCCTTAAAACCAATACGTTAACTGCATTGACCACATTTCCCAATGTTTATCAGCGTGGGATGCCACATCGCGGTTTAACAGGCTTACAACGCGAGTCGCCCCTTCAACCCAGTGATACTCTCCCTGTAGTCTCCATTTAGGTGCAATGTCCCAGCGTAACCCCAATGTATAAGTGTCTTGATAGCCAAAGTAAGCAGGAATAAGGCCGCCAGTTCTTGCCTCTAAGTCTTTACCGTCACTGTCGGAGGTATCATTAATATAGGTATCGTAACCAATAAGGCCGCTAAATTCGTTGTTAAATAGATATCTAAATTGAACAAAGCCACCTTCACCGGTACGTTTTTCAGCAAAGTCAGGGGCAAACAAACCTTGGCTGTCTTGCTTTTCACGAAGTAGCTCGGCAGATACTTCCCAATTCTCTGCAAAATATTGGGCAGAAAGCATAAACCGCTCTACGTTAGCCCCGCCCGACAAGCGATTGTCATCTTGTGATGGCGTATATCTGAAGTCAGAGTTAAGCCAACTCGCCCCTAGTCTCCACGTCATGAACGAGGGCTGTACAAACACACTTGCTTGGTGCACAAAATCCTGTTTTATCTTACCTTTCGCTTCATTACCTAAGAGAAAATCGCGCTGAGAGTCATTGATGTTCGAGCGCCCATAGCTCCAGTTAAGCTCCCACGTATATTCTTTACCGTAATGAGAGAAACTGGTCAGAATACCGTTACTGCCCAAAGCGACATCACGGAACCCGTCAAAATACACCGACTGAGGCAATACTGACGTATATCGCGTTTGAGGAACATCCCTAGTGGAGGAATACAACCAATGAGTATTTTTAAAGCGTCCTGCGTGAATTTGCCCTCGCCACCCGCCTGGTAAGTCAGGCAGTTTCCAGTCGACAAATAAATAATCCAGGCGAGCCCCCTGTTCGAAACGGTTCCCCCCGTCTAAATAGTTAACTTGACCTGCAATAGAGATATTTTTTGCAAGTTGATAATAACCGTTTAAGCCAATCTCAGTGAGTTCACCCGTCACATTATTATCGTCGGTAATAAAGCTGCTGTCTTTCGACTGAGTTAAGCCCTGTGAAAGATAACCATGCCATGTAAAATCTGATTGCGCGCAAGCAACAGACGTTCCGAATAGCCCAAGCGCTAAAGCGATGTGTTTTTTCATTCTATATCTACCTCAACGCGTCTAAGCTTAACGATATCAGTTCGTTCAACATAACCGATAGAGCCCACCGTGCTTTCCAATGCATCAACTAGCGCTTGATAAGAGGTTACTCTGATAGGAGTGATACCTTGGCCAGAATAGGTAATTTGATCCCAAAGCCGAGATAATTGATAAGGGAACATTTGGAGAATATCACGACAAAATTGACGATGTAGTTCGTCGCTGTCTTGTAATACGAAAACGGTGATTTTAGTGCCATTGTCCCAGTATTGACGCTGTCCCGTAAAAATTTGACGAAGTTCAGAGCGACTGAGCTCTGCAACCATCACGCTCTCGTTCACCATGACATTAAGTTCTGATGCTTTTACTTTAGGCACACACAAGAACAGCACTGCTAATGTTAGCAGTACTTTCCTAGATGTAGTAAAAGCATGAAACTCGGACAGCCATCGCAAAGCGGGCTTATTCATTCAGTAACAACTCCCTGTTAAACAGAAGTACACATAACCACACTAAGTGTAGATAATATTAGTAGTTTTACCTTACGATAAAAAAATTAAACGAGGAACTGCGCAACTTTTTGCTTAACCATATCCACGGTAATTTTTTCCATTAACTGGCTCCCTTTGGCTCGCGTTCCCCACGGTAAAGCGCTCCAAGGTTTTCCTTTTTGCTCTTCTATACACTCATCATATACCGATACCGACCTATCAAGGTTATTGTAAGGCCCTGTTCTACGTGGATTAGAATGTGCGTATAGCCCAATTACTGGTGTGCCAACGGTTGTAGCCATGTGAGCAGGTCCAGTGTCTGGTGCAATAACTAGGTGGGCATGCTTGAGTAACATAAGCAGCTGATGCAATGTTGTTTGCCCAGTAAAGTCTTTAAGCGGATATTTCACACACGCTTTTATTGCATCAGCAGTTTTGCGGTCTAAATCTCCTGGACCGCCACATAATATCACGCTGATGCCGGCTTCTTGGATATAGTCAGCAATACTTGCGTATCGCTGTGGCAACCAATTTCTTTCAGCTTTACTTGCAGCTGGTGAAATAACGACATATTTACCCAAGGTTTTAGCTTGTTCCGCTCCCCACGTTGCATCTTCTGATGCAACAGGAATATTCCAAGAAACTGCTTTTGGCTCAGGTACGCCCAATGCATCGGCAAAATCCATAAAACCTTTAAGCACATGAGCATGTTTTGTAGCAGCAACTCGCTTATTAGCGAACAGCCAGTGCAGTTCTTTACTTCGCGCCCAGTCAAAACCTATGCGCTGTTTTGCTTTAATTACTCGCGAAGCCAAGTTAGCCCTTAGCGCCACCTGCATCATCAATAGAGCATCAAAGGTCTCACCAGACACTTGTGCTTTGAGCGACTCCACTGCTGCTTTGCCTTTTGATTTATCAAAAATAATGAATCGTACATTCGGCATCAGCTTAACAAGCTGATACTCCACCTTCCCAATTACCCACGTAATTTCAGCGTCGCGCCACTGTGATTGAATTCGAGTAACCATAGCGACGGCATGACACACATCCCCAATAGCCGATAAGCGCATTAAACAAATCTTTTTTCCCACAGAAGCTCTCTCGTTGCTGAAAAACCAAAATAAATCATTAGAATATGAAATTTACCATAAGTTGTGGGCAACATGGCGACGATGCGACGAGACATAGGTGCTGGGCACCACTTTATTTTCGACAACACCTTGGTCAGTCAGCCTAACACGGAAATGTTTAGCCCTGAGTTTTGGCAACTCCAAAATAAAATAACCGGCCAAGCTAAAGGACGTGGTACCACCATTTTCATCGAGCATGAAGGTCAGCATTGGGTTTTACGGCACTTTATGCGTGGCGGCCTGGTAGGCAAGATACTCAGTGACCAATACTTTTTTAATGGTATTGAGCGCTCTAGGCCTTTCGAAGAGTTTAGATTACTCGAATACATGCGAGGAGAAGGCCTGTTGGTACCCATTCCTGTTGCTGCACGTATCCATCGTAGAGGCCTGATTTATCGGGGCGATATCATCACACTTAACATTCCAAATAGCCAAGATCTGCACCACTTTTTGTGCCAGCAGCCATTGTCAAAAGGCGGATGGAATGAAGTAGGGCGAGCGCTAGCACGAATGCACAATTGTCAGGTTTATCATCACGATGCAAACGTTCGAAACATTATGATTGATAGCGAAAAACAAATTTGGATTATCGACTTTGACCGCTGCTCGAAACGTCAAGGGAATAGCTGGAAGCAAAATAATTTAGACCGCCTATTGCGTTCTTTGCATAAAGAGCAAGCCAAAAACAAAGTATTTCATTGGAAAGAAGATGATTGGACTGCATGCTTAGATGGCTATAACGAATTGGTTAAGCGTTAACGACCACGAATAAGAAACATAATTGCAGCAGTACTTAGCATTACTTATTAATGTGGTACAGTAGCCCCGTTGAACCTATAAACCCTATACGACGATAAGATTCAATTTTATGCACACTAGAGCACTTTACCCAGGTACTTTCGACCCAATCACCAACGGTCACGCAGACCTTATTGAACGCGCTTCTCAGTTGTTTTCTCACGTTATTGTGGCTATCGCTTCTAATCCAAGTAAAAAGCCATTATTCACGTTAGAGGAACGGGTAGAAATGATAAAGAAGGTAACGGCCGATCTACCTAACGTAGAAGTAGTAGGGTTTACGGGTTTACTCGCTGACTTTGCTGACGATCAAAATGCGACTATTTTAATTCGTGGCTTGCGCGCGGTTTCCGATTTCGAATATGAATTCCAGCTGGCGAATATGAATCGACGCCTAAATCCAAAGCTTGAGAGCGTATTTTTAACCCCCGCGGAAGAAAACTCTTTTATATCTTCGACTCTAGTAAAAGAAGTGGCGTTGCACCGAGGTGCAGTAAGTGGTTTCTGCCACCCCGTAGTAGAGCAAGCGCTAAGAGACAGGCTGGGTAAAAAAAGCTAAGTGAACCAGCTTGTAACATACCATAGGTAAAGTTGTTCAGTGGTTTCTAGCTGTAGCTCTTGCTAACTACAACGCTTTTTAACTACATCTAGCGCTGGCAGCGAGTACAGAAAAAAGTGTTTCGCTGCCCTATTACTTTGCTTTCAATAGCTTTGCCACACACTTCGCAAGGCTCCCCTTTTCTTCCATACACATTTAAATGCTGCGCAAAATAACCTGGCTTGCCGTCAGTTTGTGCAAAGTCTTTGAGCGTAGTGCCGCCCTGCTCGATAGCTTTAGCGAGTACTTGCTTTATTGTGGCAGTGAGCGACTTGTAGCGGGCTGCGCTGATATTACCCGCGGCTCTTCTTGGGTCTATGCCGGCAAGAAATAAGGCTTCGTTTGCATAGATATTGCCCACACCAACAACGATTGCGTTATCCATAATGAAATTCTTTACTGGGCCTTTGCGGTTGCGCGATAGGCTGAACAAGCGCTTATCGTCAAAGTCCTCTGTAAGTGGCTCTGGGCCTAGATTGTCAAACATTGCTTGATGCGTATTGGGCGCTTGAAATAAAACTGCTCCAAAGCGCCTAGGGTCATTTAAACGCAAGCATTTCCCAGTATTTAGAACAATGTCCACGTGGTCGTGTTTCACAACGGGTGTGGCCGCGTCGATGACACGCAGCTTGCCTGACATGCCTAAATGTAAAATAAGCGTGCCTGTTGCTGTTTCAATCAGCAGGTATTTCGCCCTACGCTTTACCGCAATTACCTTCTGACCCTCAACGCTTGAGACCTCCTCAGGTATGGGCCAGCGCATTCTTCGTTCCCGTACCACTACATGAGTAATGGTATTGCCGAGCAAATGCGGTGATATGCCTAGCCGGCTTACTTCAACTTCTGGTAATTCAGGCATTTATCATGTCCAAGGTAATAATTTATCAAGGTCGGTATTGGTTAATGTGTACCAATTATTTTCGAATTTGATCACAGTTGGTGATGTATTGGGGTAAATAGCATAAACCTTGCCGTCACTATCGCCCGCAAGCCAAACTACAACAATATACGGCTGCGTATTCATGACTGACTCAGGTACCTCAGTAGCCGGGTTCAGCATAGCCCTTTGCCAGTGTGAGAACTGTTCATCGGGTTTTACTGCAAGGCTGGTATTAAGACCTTTCTGACGCCATTGTTGCCCTATGCGCTCAAGACTATTGTTATCCTGCTCTATTTTGAGTACGTAGGCATCTTCAGGTAATAAGCTACGCGTTTTTACAGAGTCTTTCTTTGGTACCAAACTGTCTAAGTTAAACAGTGCAATCATAATGAGCATTGCAATGATAACGACGTTGTTCATTGCCCGCTGAGAAATTCTTGCCACGCGTTATTCCCGTAATATGGTCGACTATAAACAACGCAGTATAGTAATACCTCGTTCTCCTATAAGCTAATCCAATGTGCAGATTACCTGCTTAACTTCTTTTGGATCGCTTTTAACGAAAAGGTGGCGATGCTAGGAGCCTAGCTTAATACGTTTCTACAGGTTACTGTAAGCCTTAATCAGCTTACTGCTTAAGACTGATCTGCTGCAGGTAAGGCAACTATTTATGTTTGAGCAAAAGCGGGATCGTTTAAATGCGACGTCGGGATCCTATGGGATCTGTGAGGTATGCGAGCAAGTATTGCGAATTTAAAAGCAAAAAACCCAGCAAAGGCTGGGTTTTCGTGGAGACAAAAGCAAGCTAATTACTTGATTTTGGCCTCTTTGAACATAACGTGCTTACGCACAACGGGATCATACTTTTTGATCTCCATTTTGCCAGGCATGTTACGCTTGTTTTTATCAGTGGTGTAGAAGAAACCTGTACCTGCTGAAGAAACTAGTTTAATTTTATCACGCATTGTCGGCTTCCTTAGATTTTCTCACCACGGGCACGGATGTCAGTTAGTACTGAATCAATACCTTTCTTATCGATGATACGCATGCCTTTAGCAGACAAACGTAGTTTTACAAAACGGCTTTCGCTCTCAACCCAAAAACGGTGTGTTTGAAGGTTTGGTAAAAAGCGACGACGAGTCGCATTTCGTGCGTGTGAACGGTTATTACCAACCGTTGGACGCTTACCTGTTACTTGGCATACTCTTGACATTGTATTTGTCTCCAGAACAACGATAACTGTCGCGTCAGTTAATCCCAAGCGCTCAAACAGTGGTTGGGTCAAATGACGTATTACTATAAATTAGAGGGCGCATTTTATACAGCAAAGGCAGGATCATTTCAATAAGAAAGTACAAAAAGGTTACTTTTACGTACTATTTTTGCACAAAATACCACCAGCACTCATTTTTCACGGCCAGTATTGTACTTTTCTCTTGCTCTTTTAGCTACGAATAAATACCCAATGTATATTTTAATTTTATAGCTGAATTGGAATATTTAGGGGCAAAAAAAACGCCACATTCACGTGGCGTTTTTCTACTTAATCATAAAAAGGAGACCTAACTTCGGTTAAGTCTATCAACCTTGAAGGTCGGCGTAACAGCTGACCACCATCACGAGAGATGGGTACCCAAGGGAACAATCCACGACCTTTCGACGGTTCTAGCAAGAACAGGTCAGTAGGAATGGAAATATAGAAACCTTTGGTAAAACTCCCCTCTCCATATTCTTCAGACGAAACATCAGTGAACGCAGCATAAGCACCTACTATAATGCCGCTATCAAAGCGCTTGGCGTAATCAATATTAACACCCTTGTCTTTTGCCAAGAATTGACCTGCACTAACCGTGATTTGGGTACCATCAAGGAATTCAGGCTGCCAATAAACACTCGCATGACCGGTGATCGCATCGTAATCCTCTAAGCCGGTTTGACTGTAAGGGTCACGCTGCTTAACGTAGTTGATATCGATGCCATAGGCGATATTACTGTCGACAGGACGATACAGAATTTCTCCGCCAACACCTGCGAACATAGTTTCAAGGTAACCTGCGTATGCTTGGGCATAAAGGTCTTCGGCAATATTGTCTTTGTAATGTAAAAACGCAGTATCTAACCATACATCATTTTCAGACACATATTCACGAACCCTAGTACGTACACGAGGTAGTGACACATCTTCACCGTCAACGAGATAATTAAACTTATCGAAGTTATCAAGCAGTGTTACCCGTGCGCTGCTCATTACCGAGAAGTTTTCGTTTAACGCATAGCCGCCATTTAGCATTACCCCTGTTTGATAAAGAAAGAAATCTTCTGGGTTACCAAATGACTGAGTGAAAAAGAAATCGGCGCTGTAGAAAAGGCCCGACGTATTTTCAGGGTCATATGCTTCCATCACTTCTTCAGAAGGTGACGTTCTTACGTAGGTTTCTGTTATGTCAGCATCTACTGACTCATAACGGGCTGCTGAGATAAAGGCTTCAGCGTCTATTTGAGTATCAACCAATGGAAGGCCGCCACGATTATCTACCATGTGATAAGTTTTTACGCTATCTGGCAGTTCTGAAGCCGCAACGCGACCTACCCGCTCCATTGCTTCATCCTGATCGCGGTACTTTACCTGCGTTCCATAGAAAGTGGCGCTGTCTTCTTTAATTTCAGCATCAGATAAGATGAAACCGCCTGAGTTATAAAGGTCATTGTAAAGGCGTGATTTATTCACATCCTTGACATCAGATGGCGCATTTCTTCCCATCAAATTTCGCGGCGCATCGTCGAATTTAATCTGCGACGCAGTATTCATATTGAAACGGTATGTCACACCGAAACCAATGGTGTTGCCACGTTGGTAATTTAACGAGAAATCAAAGTCTTTATAGCGATATACCGCGCCAACATTCCAGCGAGAGTCCTGCTCTAAACGACCCGCTCTGTCACGGGAGTAATCGTTTCCTTCAAACTCTAGTTTAAGGGTTAATGGCTCCCATGGTGTTTGGTATTCTACGCCACCAAAGAAGGCTGTGGTGCCTTTGAAAAATTGGTCGTAGTCTACCTTTCCACCGCGGCCTGAAAACCCGCCAGGACGTTCACAAAAGCTATCTTTAACCTCACAAAATGGGTTAGTAATATCGTCTGCTGTACCTAAGTACCCCCAACCTAAGCCTAGGTGGAAATCAAATGGTCCTATAGATTTACTGGCGTTTACGTACTCACTTTCAAAGAAGCCAGTGCCACCGAAGTCTCTAAAACCAACGCTGATATCAGGTAGGTAGTAACTTTCTTTCCATAGTCTGAATTTAACGTCTAGGCCTTTATCTTTTAAGGTTTGATCACCACTGAATGATTCAACTTGGCTATAGAGACGTGTACGTACATCTGTATAGCGAGCGGTCGCTTCCATCCAGTCATAGAGCTGAATATTAACTGACCAAAAACGATATTCGCCATTATCGGTATAGTTGATAGCCATTCCGCCCTCGTCTCGCATACGCGCGGTTGGTGTTTGGATTAGGCCATTACCACCTTGCACCATCTGCGAAGGCGTAACGCGCAGCTGGGTATCGGCTAGCGTGGTAGAAGATAATGCGCTGCCAATTACCAACGCGAGTGTTTTTTTCTTAGATATTCTTTTCTTAGATAGTTTTTTCTTAGATATTAGTGGCGCACTCATTGAGGTAAAACCCTATGTACAGCTAACGCGGCAACCCGCTCATTTAATTGCTTAAGTTTATTGCTGAAAAGCTCTGAAGAAATAGGCACGTAAACCTGGCTACCCGGCATAAGCTGAGCAAAATCTAAATTCCAGTAAGCAATACCCTTTTCTTCTATATTACCCATTGGGTCAATGACATAAACAACGCTTCTGTCAGCGTCTACTGCCTTTTTGACCGTATGAGCCGCCGTGTATATTGAGGTATCGCTTTGGTGTTGATAAGCGCCCGGCTTTATCACCGCACCCGAAAAATGCACTACGTTAGGACGCCCGTTCAAACGAATCCAATACTTACCCGGCTGGAACATAGGGTTGTCTTCGAAGAACAACCGAGCTCGATTGTAAGAAATAGGCATATCTATGCGCGTTGACACTGTCCATGAAGATACTTGATCAAAGAGGTTTTGCAGCGCTTTGTGAGTATCTGAGTCTGTATCGAAACCAACCAGCAGTTCTCTTATTTGCGATAGCGCTATCTCTTTTTCTCTTTCAGCTGTTGGGTTGGTTAAATCAAACGCAGAAGCTGTGGGCCAATACCAGTCGCCATTGTCTGCCACAATAGACAACACACTTGATAACCTGATTGGTCGGTCAAACTGGTAGGTCTGCTTGTTCACCATCACACTTACAATACCGTCATTGGCGTACAAACTTGTGGATATAATAAGACCCAAGGCAATAAAAAGCGTATGAATAAACTTCATTATTGCATTACTCCTTGTTTTTTCATCTGACGCACAATACGGCTTAAATAAACCATATCGTATACGTCTCCCTCTGGGCTAAACTGTTGCTTCGAGGCCAGCATTTCTTTTGTGTGTTTGTGTAAGAAGTAGGTATTTTCCCAGGACAACCCCACATCAATAAAGGGGGTATATTCTGAAAAATCTACGGTTTCTACGACTTTAATAAGGGGAACAGAAAAGCCTAGGTATTCGCGGGTTTCCTCTCCCACAATTCGCCATGAAGATTCCACCGGAACCCCGTAGCCAATTGAAGCAACATCGACTTTACGCTTCCAGCTAAAAGGCAAAACGTCATTGGTGGCTAACGGATTGTGCTGCAAATTGCCTGTGTAAAAGAGGTCGTTATCTAAACCTTCCGTTTTCACAATAATACCGTGATGCATAGTGAAAATAACTTTATCACCCGACACCCACTTATATTTGTCGCCATCGATATAGGCTAGTGCAAGAGACGCAGCGTCTCGTTCGCCCGCTTTAATTCGCATAAGATCCGCCTTACTCGCCGCGATTTCTTCAACGGTGTAAGTTACTGTGCGGTCTTTAAAAGCAAGTTTAAGCGTATTGTAATAGGCTAGTGTTGTTGTAGAGCATCCTGAAAGAGACAGGCAAAGAACGCCGATAATGGCTGATAGAATGTGTAGTTTCATTAAGGTACGCCGACAAAAACTAAAAAAATTAAATTTTGCTGTAAAAATAAAAAAAGCCGCTAAAGAAAGCGGCTTTTTCGAATACTCTTAAATTTACTGTACGGTCGGCGCGTAAGTAAATGTAACAGGCACAGTAATTGTTTTAGTTACAGTGCTAGTACCAGAAGTAGTAACAGTAACAGTGTTAGTTGTACCAACACATACGCCGTCTACTAGTGGATCGTCACCTTCACAAGTAGGTTGACCTGGATCAGTGCCGCCATCTCCTGGCGCATCTGCAGAGTTGTTGTTTGCAACACCAGCGATAATACCAGCAGCAACAACACCAGTAGCGATTAGACCACCGCTTACTGCGCCTGCACCACCTGCACCAGCACCACCTTCACCGTCTTGTGCGTTAACACCTGCTGCCATTGTAGCAGCTGCAAATAATGCAATGATTGACTTTTTCATAACAGTCCTTTAATAAAATTACCCACTAAGTCCTATGCTAAATCATTTTCAACTATTTGACTAGATTATAATCGACAAATGACTTAGATTTCTTATGTTAGCAAGCCTCGCTGAGCAAATGAAATGGTTTCTTTATCTCCAACCACAAAATGATCCAGCACGGGTACGTCGATCGATGCCATAGCACTTTTGATCTCAGTCGTTAACCGAATATCCGCATGGCTTGGTTCTGCTACGCCTGAAGGGTGGTTATGGACCAAAATGATCGCCGCCGCATTGTCGATCATAACTTGTTTGATCAATTCTCGAGGATATACCGCAGCACTATTGATCGTGCCATTAAACATAGTGCGAAAAGCGATAAGTTGATGTTGGCTATCAAGCATCAAAAGCGCAAACTTTTCTCTTTCACAGTCTCGTAGTTTAGCCTGTAAGTAACGCTTGGTGTCATCTACGTTATTAAACACATCTTGCCGTTTGAGTTTTATTTCCAAATTGCGTTTAAAGATTTCAAAGCCTGCTTGAAACTGCGCGTATTTGCACGGCCCAATGCCAGACACCTTTGCATAGCTTTCTTTTGTCGCAGTTACCACACCTCGCAAACACCCTAATTCATTTAACAATTCGTGCGCTACAGATAAGGCGCTCTTTCCTTTAACACCTTTACCCAGCAACACTGCGATAAGCTCAGCATCACTCAAGCTTTCTGCACCGTGCTGCAATAGCTTCTCTCTTGGCCTTTCGCTTATCGGCCATACTTTTATCGACATGCCCTTGGTCCGTTAACTTCATAAAACAGTGGTTATAGTTGAATTGAAAGAGATTAACGACTGTATAAAAGGCGGGTTTCTTCTTTTGAAGTTGAACAGATAAGAAACACATAGTATCCGTACACTAGGATCGACGTTTGTTCAGCTATCCGATTTTTTGTCACCATGGTAGGCTAATATTAATATTTAGATTTCGTGTTCTTTTATGTCTATTGCTAATAAAAACATTTTGCTGGGCGTGACCGGTGGTATTGCCGCATACAAAGCCCCAGATTTAGTTCGCAAGCTCACCGCATTAGGTGCAAACGTACGTGTTGTTGTCACCGACTCTGCAGCAGAGTTTGTGAGCACTTTATCGCTACAAGCGGTGTCGGGAAACCCGGTGCATCAGCATCTTCTAGACCCGGCTGCTGAAGCCGCGATGGGACATATTGAATTAGCAAAATGGGCCGACATTCTACTTATTGCGCCAGCCACGGCAAATACGATCGCTAAACTTGTTCATGGCATGGCAGATGATTTACTGACCACGCTTTACTTGGCCACAACCGCTAGGCTTTTTGTTGCCCCAGCAATGAACCAGCAAATGTGGAAAGCTTCGGCGACACAGCGCAATATTGCTACACTTCAAGAAGACGGTGTAACCTTTATTGGCCCAGCAAGTGGTGAGCAAGCTTGTGGTGATGTGGGCTCGGGCCGTATGGTTGAACCTGTAGATATCGCCAATGCGTTAAATGAAAATGAAGATAAGTCTTCTGAGTTGGCATTAGCGTTAAAAAATTTAGCGGGAAAACACATTACGATTACCGCAGGACCAACCAGAGAGCCGTTAGACCCGGTACGCTATATCTCTAATCACAGTTCTGGAAAAATGGGGTTTGCCATTGCGCAAGCCGCGGCTCAAGCAGGCGCAAACGTAACGTTAGTTGCAGGGCCTGTAACCCTTTCTACGCCTACCCACTGTAACCGAATTGATGTTACCACCGCAGATGAAATGCTTAACGCTTGTGAAAAGCTTGTACCTTCTACAGATATTTTTATAAGCACCGCAGCGGTTGCCGACTATAAGGCTTGCTCAGTTGCTGATAATAAAATAAAGAAAACAGGTGATGAGTTAACACTTACTTTTGTTAAAAACCCTGATATTCTAGCAACTGTATCTAACAGACAAGACCGTCCATTTTGCGTAGGCTTTGCAGCTGAAAGCCAAAATGTGGAAGATTATGCCCGTGGCAAACTCGCTAAAAAGAAGCTAGATATGATTGCGGCAAATGATATAACGGCTGAAGGTCTGGGGTTTAATAGCGATAAAAATGCGCTGCATGTAATATGGCAAGAGGGCGATAAAAGATTGCCTGCCACCAGCAAAAATGCACTAGCCGAGCAGCTGCTAGCACTTATTGCAGAACGTTTCGCTTTAAACAATAAAAACTAACAGATACTTATTAAGTGTCGATAATAAAAACGATAAATATAAACGCTTTAGCGTAAGCCAACTTAACATGGAGCCCGAGTTGTTATAACTCGGTAGCGGAGGAATCACTTTCGTCATGCCTGCTGTCAAAAAAACAAATCGCAGAGCCCAAATTCTGCAAGCACTTGCTGGAATGTTAGAAACCAGCCCAGGTCAACGTATCACTACTGCTAAATTAGCGGAAAAAGTCGGTGTGTCTGAAGCAGCACTGTATCGCCACTTTCCCAGTAAAGCGCGAATGTTTGAAGGGCTTATCGAATTTATTGAAGAAACGCTATTTACGCGTATCAATAAAATTGTGAACGAAGAAAAAGACTCGTTAACGCGCTGTCAGCTTATTCTTCACCTTATTTTAGGCTTTGCCGAGAAAAATCCTGGCATTACCCGTATTTTAAACGGCGACGCGTTAATGGGTGAACAAGACCGATTACGGGCGCGTATCGCCAAGCTTTTTGAACGTTTAGAAACCCAGCTTAAACAAGTGCTACGAGAGCGTAAGCTGCGCGAAGGGAAAACCCTTTCTGCCGATGAAGCGATTATCGCCAATATGATGATTTGCTATACCGACGGACGTATTAACGGCTTTATTCGTAGTGGCTTTACCCGCAAACCCACCGAGCAGTTCAATGAGCAATGGGCTGCGTTTAAACAAATGTTTGTGTAAGGCCATAGATTTGAACTAAGCATCAGTTTTTGTTTTGCTTTATAGTACTGATGCTCAATTCTGCTTCATTTCAACACAACTATTCGCAGTTAGTTTTTCTCAATATAATCAACTATGCGTAGCGAGCTTTTACCGTCAGTAGGGCCTACGTGGTCTTCCGTATATGTCTCACGCTCTTCTTTATATAACGCTTTATTTTCTAATTGTTTCTCTATTGCGCCTCGTAGCTCTTTGTAGCTGTTTATGTGAAGTCCAATATTTTGATATATCACGTTATCTTTACCAAAGCGCTTCTTAAAACGGTACTTGAAAATACCGCGATATGACCACTTCAACTTAAAGAAATTACATACGATCACGGGTTTAGATAACGCGACAAACTCAAAGAGCGTACTCGATGCTTCACTGACTAAAATATCCGCTTCTTTCATGAAAGGAAGTAAAGATATGTCTGTTTCGGTTGCTACATAGGTATTGGTAAACCCTTCCCACTTTTTCAGTTTTTTCCGTTGATTTTTGTAAGCTTCACGGGTGTAAGTAAAAGTATGCGGCTTAATAAGAATGTTGAAATCAGTAAAGTGGCTCGGCCAGTCATCAGGAAAACACTCAAGTGAACTTGGGTTAAAGGTGGGCGCAAATAATAGTGTAGGCTTATTCTCATCTAAACCTAATTCAGCATATCTTAAGCCTGATTCTGTATTGTTGAATAAAGGGTCGAGTTTAGAAAAACCAACCTGAACAAATTCGTCGTTCGGATAAAGCTCCCTGATTTTAGCCAAACGTGCCTTACCTTCAATAAACCGCACGGTCATAGGCGTAGATGATTTGTGATAGTAGCTTGGCTTAGGGCCTATACCATGGCCAAGTTGTGCGGTTTTACTGACTTTGTGAATATCATCTAAATAAGGAAAGCCATTGCCAAAGAAAATCCAGTCAGGAGACTCTTTCAAATAAAAGTCTCTGGCTGCTTTATCGTTATCTACCCAGCAACACTCATAGCCTAGCGATAATAAAACTTGTTCGAATTTCTGAACGTTATTTTTATTGCTATAGCAAACGAGTTGAACTTTATGACCGCGTTTAGCAAGTTCTTCACATATAGGAATAAATTGAGGTAGGTAATATACATTAACGGTGTCAAAAGCTATTTTCATAAATTTTCGTATTATTATTTATTGTAAGTATCAAAAAGAAATAGGCGACTGGGCGTAATACTTAATTTGTATTACAGTGTGAACAATATCATTTATAAAATAAAATTTATGCTTAACACTACCCTATCTAAATTCGGTTATCCCGATAATCTTCTTAAAACATACGACTATTGGCATGTTTTACTCAGACCTGGACAGGTCACGCTTGGCTCATTAGTTCTTATTTGTAAAGAAGATGTCTTTAACTATTCTGATATTTCAGAAAGCGCAGCTCAAGAACAAAAGATAGTTGTTGCAGATATAGAGAAGGTGCTAAAAAAGCGTTTCAACTTCTGCAAAATAAACTATTTAATGTTAATGATGGTCGATCCGGCTGTTCATTTTCACGTTATTCCTCGTTACGAACATCCAGTAGTTTTTTGCGAAAAGTCATTTGAAGACAAACACTGGCCAAAACCACCAGTATTAAGCGAAAAGCTTGAATTGGATGACGATTATTTTGCTGAATTGAGAGCAACGTTACGCGCTGACTTTGCCTTGCTTTCCTCTACAAACGCATCCGAAACGGGTAAAAAATATCAAAGAATGTATACATCAGGCTGCTTTGACATTTTTCACCAAGGGCACCTAAATATACTGAAGAAGACAAAAGCGCTTTGTGATTATTTAATTGTAGGTGTCTCTACCGACGAGCTTATCGAGAAGTCTAAAGGACGACCACCGCTTATCCCGTTTGAAGAACGAATTTCCATCCTCGAATCAAACCGATATGTGGATGAGGTCATCCCTCAGGTAGATAAAAATAAACAAAGAGTGGTAGATGAATACAATATTGATGCGATTTCAGTGGGTTCCGATTGGAAAGGAAAATACCCTAGCGTAACTTGCGACATGGTCTATTTCGATTATACCCCCAACGTTAGCTCTACCGTGCTCAAAAGAAAACTATAACCGGGCTATGAGCTAGCAGTTATCTGCTAGCTCATGCATAGTCGTTTACTTACTAAACGTGTTACCGAAGAAGTCGCCCTCGTTCCATTTCGGCTTATCTTCTTGATTTGCTAACGTCCAACCAATTTGCGCGTTAACTTTGGTGAACGTCTCTGCTGCATTCCAGTTAAATGGCTGGTTAATATCATCGCTCGGCTTGTGATAGTGCGTAGATAAGAACTTACCAAATACCTTACTGCCATCTACGTTAGGATCTTTTGATTTAAGACCCGGTACCATAAATACTGAAGGTACACCTTGTTTTACAAACGCATAGTGGTCTGAGCGAGTGAAAAGCGCCTGTTCTGGCCATGGATCGGGGCTTAGCTCGATATCAGCATTAGCAGCCGCTTTTTCCACTGATTCTTGCAAATCACTGTGGTTTGCGCCAAAGGCTATAACGTCAGCAAACTCGTAGGTCAGAATTGGCATATCTAGGTTTACGTTCGCCACCATTGATGTAACAGGTACCGTCGGGTTACGGGCAAAATAGTCAGCACCTAACAGGCCTTTCTCTTCACCGGTTACCGACACGAACAGAATTGAGCGCTTTGGCTTTTCTTTCATTTCGCTAAACAGGCGTGCAGTTTCTAACATTACTGACGTGCCCGACGCATTGTCCATGGCACCATTGTTAATGTTGTCTTTTTTCACTGTTTTGGCAAAACCAATGTGATCAGAGTGAGCAGAGAAAACCACGTATTCGTTTTTAAGCTCAGGGTCTGAACCTTCTAATATCCCTACAACATTAGGGCTTGTAATGGTGTCGTGAACACTTTTTTTACTGATATCTACCACACCATTTAGCGCAAAACCTTGTGGTACTTTATCTGCTTCAAGCTGTGCATAAACATCATCAAGGCTTTTTTCTGCGCCTTCAAATAACTTACGCGCAGCACCTTCACTCATATAAGCGCCGCCTTTAAGCTGAGAAAAGCGGTTAGCCGGTTGACCTTTGTCGTCTAACCAAGCCATACGCGGCGTATGAATATAGTTTAAACGACTTTGATAAGGGCGTACTTTTTCATTTTTAGGCGTAGTGATAGTGATCATGCCAATAGCACCATTGTCTACGGCATACTTTTGCTTTTGATAGCCAGATGCAAAGTGAGCGCCTTCTTCTGAAGGGAAGTCACTTGGCTTGCCCGCAAGAGCAACAACAATTTTACCTTCTACATCGAGATCTTTGTAATCGTTGTGGGATAGCTCGTCAGCCACAATACCGTAGCCGACAAATACCATTTCGCCTTTTACATTAGCTTCAGTGCTTAGCAAGCTCGGGCTAGCTAAATACTCTTTCGGATAGTCAAACTCGACGGTTTCACCATTGTGCGTAAAAGAAAACTGTGGCGACTCTTGTACTAAGTTTGCTTTGCGAAAAGATACATTTTGTATATAGCCATCTGTACCTGCTGGCTTCAAACCATATTTGCCAAATTCGGTAGCAATGTAAAGCGCTGCAATTTCATGACCGCGAGAGCCAGTATCACGACCTTCGAGTAAATCATCTGCTAAGAAAAACAGATGTGATTTAATTCGCTGTGTATCAGGGTTAAAAGCATTGTCTGTCGATGCGTGGTTATGCGCAGTGGCAGCAAAGGTCATTGCTGTCATTGCACTACCTATTAGTAGTTTTTTTATCATTGTAATTTCACCGTATAACTAAGTGTGCGTCATGGTAACGCAGTTAATAGGGGGAATACCATTAAACTGCTCACGTTTACCATGCGTTTCCTACCGTTGCTCGCATTTTAGGAGCAAGGTAAAATTGTTAGCCAAACGCCGGATCAGATTCCGGAAGGCTTTATTTTTTAGTGAAGAGCAGCACCTATGTCGAAAGACGATATTCTTTACCGCGTTCAATTTATCAGTAATGGTGAACGCTATGAGCTATATGTAAAAACCCTTATGCAAGGCACTTTGTTTGGCTTTATCGAGATAGGCGACTTTGTGTGGGATACACACACGAGCGTTGTTGTAGACCCTAGCCATGAAAGATTAAAAGCTGAATTTTCTGAAGTAACAAAAACTTATGTTCCTATGCATAACGTTTTGCGCATTGACGCCGTAAATAAAAAAGGAACAGCCAAAATTACTCAATTAGAAAATAAATCTGATAAAGTAACTGCTTTCCCTAGCCCAATATATACACCAACGAAAGAGTAACCGCCGGAGTTAAACCGGTGAAGGTTACCGGAGACCCTTATGTATCGCTATCTATTAGCAGCATTACTATTTATTTGCAGTGTTAGTTCATCTGCAAAGAACCTTAACGATGAAAGCTTGTACCAACTACTTGATGACATTTGGCAGTATGAGCTCTCAGTCTCCCCGCTTTTAGCGTCTCGCCAAGGCGATACTTCCCTCGCTCATGTGCTACCCGATATTTCGCCCGAAGCACTTAAAGCACAAAATGAACAATGGCGTACGTTTCAAAAAGCCTTGAATCGGTACAAAAAAGACAATATCTCTACTGACGCTTATATTGCTTTGCTAATGCAGCAATACCGTTTAGCCAATTATGTGGATGAATATACGTATCGCTCGCACTTAGTGCCCATCAATTCAGAATATGGCTTTCATGGTGCCATGGCCTCGCTTCCCAATTTATCAACGTTTAAACGCGTAGAAGACTATCAAGCTTACATTAGTCGCTTAAACGCGCTTAAGCCTTATTTTGACCAACAAATTACTTACATGAAGCAGGCGCTAAAAGAAGGCTATACGCAACCTAAAGTAGTGCTTAAAGGGTTTGAAGACTCAGTTGCGTCTTATATTGTTGAAAATGCAGCGGACAGTGGTTTTTATTCTCCATTTACCCGTTTTCCAGAGTACTTTACTGCCGAGCAAAAATCAGCGCTAACGGAGCAAGGCAAGGCTGCCATAAACAGCAGCGTATTGCCTGCATATCAAATGTTCTATGACTTCATGGTAGATGAATACATTCCCAATGCCCGTGAAGATATTGCCGCAAACAACTGGCCAGACGGCGTGGCATATTACGCCAATAGAGCTAAGCATTACACCACCACGGATATGACGCCTCAGGAAATCCATAATTTAGGTTTGTCTGAAGTAAAACGCATTCGCGCCCAAATGCAGCAAATTGTGGATGAGCTTGGCTTTGATGGCGACATTAACGACTTCATTAGTTTTTTACGCGAAGACCCGCAGTTCTATGCCACCAGCGCTGAAGACTTGCTAAAAGAAGCGTCGTTTATCGCAAAGAAAATGGACGCGAAACTCCCTTCTCTTTTTGAGTATTTGCCAAGAACGCCTTACGGTGTAGCCCCTGTACCAGACGCTATCGCGCCTAAATATACAACGGGCCGTTACATTCACCCTAGCCGCGATGATCAGCCTGGATATTACTGGGTAAATACCTACGCCCTTGATAAGCGCCCTTTATATGCGCTGCCTGCACTGACTTTGCACGAAGCAGTTCCAGGGCATCACCTTCAAATCTCATTAGCAGCAGAGCTTGAAGACTTACCTATGGTACGTCGTAACACCTATATTTCAGCGTTTGGTGAAGGCTGGGGTCTGTACTCTGAGTTTTTGGGTATTGAAGCAGGTATTTACGAAACGCCGTACGACAACTTCGGTCGCTTAAGCTACGAAATGTGGCGTGCGTGTCGTTTGGTTGTTGATACCGGTATGCACACGATGGGCTGGAGTCGTCAACAGGCGGTTGATTATATGATGGAAAACACCGCGCTTTCAGAACACAACGTAAATACTGAAATAGACCGATATATCTCTTGGCCAGCGCAAGCCTTGTCTTACAAGATTGGTGAAATCAAAATTAAAGGCCTTCGCAAGAAAGCAGAGAAAGCAGAGAAAGCATTAGGCGAGCGTTTTGACGTGCGTAAATTCCACCGCGCCGTGTTAGAAAATGGCTCAGTTCCACTGTTTATCTTGGAGCAAAACATCAATACGTTTATAGAAGAACAAAAGGCACAATAAACATGATCGTTGCATTTGGTATTATTGGATTACTTATCCTGTTTTTAATTTACTTTGTGCTGCGAGCGCAGAATTTACAGAAAGAACTGGCGCTATTGCGTCACTCGAATAAACAGAGCAACAACAAGGTTACATATGCTTATCGCAACCTTGTTCTTGTTACAGATGCGTTGGAGAAAAATCTTAATACGCGTATTGAAAGTGCCTATAAAAGCCGCCTTATCGACCAAACTCAATACAATGCACTACACCCGCTTATGCGCAACTTTTCAACCATTATTATGGCTTGTTGTGAAAAAGGCATGTCCCTTGAAGAGTCTTTAAATAAAGCGTTGCAGAATGAAGAAGTCACTCTTGAGGAAGTTCGTGAAGTGGTGAAGGCCCTACCTAGCAACGTTCGCATGGTGTGGGCAAAAAATACCGCCGATGGATTTATAGCTTTTTGCCAAACCGTTACAGCAACCGTAAGCGGTACTGCAGCAAAATCACAAAAAGAACCGTCGACGCAAGAGTAACCTCGCATTCTATTTTTCCTCTCATTAGTACTTCATTAGTGCTATGACGTGCTAGGGTCACCCGCTTTACTATGTAGTTAAGGTAGGCGGCCCTCCACGATATCCCACTCTTTTAAAAGTTTAATCTTTTTACCTTTTCAAACTAATCAGTGAGTTAGCGGTTAAAACAACAAGACAAAAACCTTTTGTCTTGAAAAGGGTTATTGCTGCTCTATAATACTGTATAAAAATACAGTTTATTTTGAGTGCCATGAATAAATCGTTATCCGTGCTTAACAATCATCCCCAAATTTGGCGGGCCAGAAATCAAAAGCAAAGTGAAACTAAATTTTCGCTGGGCTTTCCACGCCTAGATAAAGCACTTAACGGTGGCGTTGCTTCTACGGGGCTTGTGCGTATTGCCTCACTGACCGGCGTGGGTGAGCTTTCATTATTTAAACGAGTTATTTGCCAGCATCGCACGCATAAACTGGTGGTGTTTATTAACCCTCCCGGGTTACTACAGTCACCATGGTTAGAAAACCTGGGGCTGAAAGCACAACAGGTACTCGTAGTTAAAGCAGGTACTGAGCAGGAGTCTTTATGGGCAGCAGAACAGTGTTTAAAAAGTACGGCTTGCCATTGCGTTGTGCTGTGGAGTAATGCGGTAAATCAAAAAGAAGCACGGCGCCTGCAAGTAGCGGCAACGCATAATGACGCACTGTGCTTGCTGTATACTCCCCCGCAACAACAGGCATCATCGTTAAATTATTCAAAAACAAGCTCACAAGCTGATACACCAAGCCAAAGCGACAGTTCATTGCCCATCACTTTAGATATTGCACTACTTGGTAAACCCCACGCTTTATCGGTGAACATACGCAAACAACGTCATGGGTGGCCAAAAGATAACGTTGTTATTTCTCATCAGTGGACCCCTGACAATCACGCCATTAAATGGGCCATGGCACATAACACGCTTTCCGATCAGGCTTTACATTCTGTGAGCTAACAATGCTGTGGGCCTATATTTACTGCTATCAACTCACTTTAGACAGCCACATCAAAGCGGCTAAAAATAAACATGCGCACCGCCAAGCGCTTAAAGGCGATCTTAGAAATGAACCTAGACGCGAAGCTAACAAAAGCTCTTCGTCATTACCGTCGAATACTCCCGTTGCGGTGTACTGCAGTAAAACAAACAAAATTACGCAGTGTAATGATATTGCAAAAAAAGAAGGCATTGAAATTGGGCATGGGCTAGCTCAAGCGGCGGCGCTATGCCCTTACGTGCATATTCTGCCTTTCAGTGAAGAAGCCGAAAAGCATATGCTGACGCAGTTAGCCCATCGGCTTTATCCACTGGCTTCTGACATCGTATTAGACAACCACATTCACTCAAATAGTGTAAACGGTCTGGCTGTAAGGCTTGATAACCTAACTCATTACTATGGCGGTCATACGCCACTGTGGAAAACTTTAAGTCAAACTCTGGCAGAAGCAGATATTCGCTATCATTTTGCTAGCGCATGGACAATTGAGGCCGCAAAAGTATTAGCGCTTCATAAATTTAATACCTACTTACATACACCCAATGACATAAAAAAGGCGCTAAGTACGTGCCCGCTTTCTATTACTGCTTTGTCACCTAAAGTCATTGACTCGTTGGCAAGAGTGGGTGTTACCCGTGTACAGCAACTGCTGGCCATGCCGGTACAAGAACTGGGGCGGCGCTTCGACAATAACACCATTATGTATCTTACTGCATTAAGAGGAGAAACCTTTCCCCAGGTTACGCTATTTAGGCCTTTGGAGCACTTCGATAACTTTATCCTATTGCCTTTCGATATTGAAAACACGCAGCATCTAACCCCTTTTGTCACCCAGCAGTTTGAACATTTGTCTCACTATTTACGAGCAAGAAACTTATATACATCCAGCATCAACGTGCGTATTCATTTCAGAGAAGCACCTGTTATGGATATTAATATTCATTCTGCACTGCCTCAGTCATCGGTGAAAAGTTGGCTACCGCTGTTTAATCTTAAAACTGAGAACCTAGAGTTACCCGAGCCTGCCACAGCGATTGCGCTTACCTGCCAGCAGTTTGAAGAAATAGATTCGCAAAATGGCGACTTTTTTAGCGATAGGTTTAATGACGTTGCACAGAAACAATTGATTGGGCGCTTAAACGCCAAGCTAGGCGATAATAGTACGTTTCAACCTCGCGCTGCTGACAGTCATCAGTTCGAATATATGACGGTAACGGAATCAAGCGCCGGTGACGGCACCGGTAATTATGCTTACAACAGTGACATTACGCCCACCTTTACTTTTGATACACCTAAACCGCTTATTCAGGCGACCCACATTTGCTTTGGCCCCGTGCGTTTACACAGCGAGTGGTGGCATGACAGCCCAACAAAGCGAGATTATTTCATCGCCCAAACTGAGCAATGTGTAAGGCTTTTAGTATTTAAAGATGAAGAGAGCCGCTGGTGGGTACAGGGCCTTTTTTGCTAGCCGTACGCGGTTAAAGAAAAAGTAGAGGTAAAAGCAATATCATGAAATACAGCGAACTCTTTTGCCAAAGTAACTATAGCTTTCTTTGCGGAGCCTCCTCTCCTTCAGAGCTTGTGACCACGGCGTCTTTTCTTGGCTACGACGCGCTTGCCATAACTGACGAATGCTCGGTAGCGGGAGTAGTACGCGCTTTCGATGAAATAACCCATCAAGGCCTACCTATTAAGCTTATTGTTGGCAGTTACTTTGTATTTGATGACACCTTATCTTTTGTACTGCTGTGCCCGAACAAAGCGGCCTACAGCGAACTGTGCCGAATTATTACTAACGCCAGGCGTCGCTCTGAGAAAGGAGAATATCAACTTGCTGAATGGGACTTGCGTACCATTCGCCACTGCAAATTCATCTGGCTACCTAGCGGAAAAGAAGCTCACGACAAGCATTGGGCTGAGTGGCTGCAAAAGCATCCCAGCATCGATGCCTATATTGGCGCTCAGCGTTTATTAGACGGACGGGATCACCAGCGGTTTGCGCACTACAACCATTTACAGTCTGCCTTTCCCTTTCCGGTTATTGCTTGTACAGGTGTGTTAATGCATCACGCTGACAGGCTTCCGCTTCAACATGTATTGCATGCTACTAATGTGCACACCAGTGTAGACAAAATAGGTCGGGAGGCGTTGAGTAACGCAGAGCGTAGTCTGCGCACCATACAAAAAATAAAGAAGCTCTACCCTGAGAAATGGATAGCCAATACCAATGCCCTAGCCCAGGTATTCACGTTTTCTTTAGAAGAGTTGCGCTATCACTACCCTTCGGAACTGGTGCCAGAAGGGTATACGCCTACATCGTATTTACGGGAGCGCGTAGAAGCCGGTATTAAAGTGCGCTTTCCAGAAGGTATAACCTCTGAAATCCGCCAAATTATAGAAAAAGAACTGACACTTATTGCCGAGCAAGAATACGAATATTTCTTTTTAACCATTTACGATATCGTTCAGTTTGCCAAGCGGCAGCGCATTTTGTATCAAGGGCGAGGCTCTGCGGCCAACTCGGTAGTGTGCTATTGCCTAGAGATAACGGCCGTAGATCCAAGACAAATAAGCGTACTGTTCGAGCGTTTTATATCCAAAGAACGTAACGAGCCGCCCGATATTGATGTGGATTTCGAGCATCAGCGCCGTGAAGAGATCATTCAATATATTTATCAAAAATACGGCAGAGAAAGAACCGCTATCGCGGCTACCGTTATTTGCTACCGCTTTAAATCTGCATTTAAAGATGTGGGCAAGGCGCTGGGCTTTAGCGAGTCACAGCTTGATTTTGTGGTAAAACAAATTAATCGACGGGACAGCGTTATTCCGTGGAAGTCTCAGCTGGCTGGACTAGGACTAAACCCTGAGGAGCCTAGGGTACAGCAGTTAATTACCCTTACCGAAGCTTTACTGGGCACGCCCCGACATTTGTCGCAGCATGTAGGTGGTTTTGTTATTAGCGCAGGGCCGCTCTACGATCTTGTTCCTGTTGAGAACGCCGCAATGGAAGACCGTACCATCATTCAATGGGATAAGGATGACATTGAAACCTTAGGTCTATTAAAAGTGGATGTACTGGCCCTTGGGATGCTAAGCGCTATACGCCGTGCGTTTTCTCTTATCAATAAACAGTATCCTATTGAAACCAGTATTCCATTTATCACCAAACTTGGGGATGACAAACAGGTTTTCGATATGATTTGTCGGGCCGATACGGTAGGCGTTTTTCAAATAGAATCACGGGCACAGATGTCTATGCTGCCAAGGCTCAAACCTCGTCGCTATTACGATTTGGTCGTACAAATAGCCATTGTACGGCCTGGCCCCATTCAAGGCGACATGGTTCACCCTTATCTGATACGTCGCCACGGAAATGAAACCATTAGCTACCCATCTAAAGATGTGGAAAAGGTGCTATCACGCACTATGGGCGTGCCTATCTTTCAAGAACAAGTGATCCAGCTTGCTATGGTTGCAGCAGGCTTCAGTGGCGGAGAAGCCGACCAACTGCGGCGCGCCATGGCTAGCTGGAAAAAGGACGGTAGAATTTTTGAATTCAGAGACAAACTCATTAAGGGTATGACGGATAAAGGCTATGACAGTACGTTTGCCCACAACTTATTTGAGCAAATAAAAGGCTTTGCAGGTTACGGCTTTCCTGAATCTCACTCAGCATCTTTTGCCGTATTAGCTTATGTGTCTTGCTGGTTGAAGTTTTACTTTCCCGTTGAGTTTTACGTGGCGCTGTTAAATAGCTGGCCCATGGGGTTTTATTCTCCGTCCCAATTAGTTCAAGACGCTAAGCGTCACCATATACGGGTAGAGGCGCCCTGCGTGAACCAGTCAAGCGCAGAGCACACGTTAGTTGTAAAGGGCCAAGAAAAGTATATACAGCTTGGTCTTAAGCTTATTAAAGGTTTAAGTGAAGCGTCATCTGAGCTTATTGTGGAAAATCGTTCAGACGAAGGCTACACCAACGTTGAACAGTTACAGCAGTTATCGCTTAAAAGTAATGAACTAGAGGCACTTGCGAGCGCAGATGCATTTCGTACTATATCAGGGAATCGCTACGAAACCCGCTGGCGAATTATGGATACCCAAACGCGTTTACCGCTTTTTGATACCGACGAGTTTTATGCAGATAAGTGCGGCAAAACGCTCGGAGCAGATCCTTCTGAAGCAGAAAACTTACTTGAAGATTATGCTTCAACAGGCTTGTCTGTAAATAACCATCCTATTGCACTGCTTAAGCAGCAACACGAGCTTAACGACATAAGCTGGTCTGATTCGCTAAGAGACAAAAAGAATAAATCTGTTGTTAAAGTACTTGGAGCTGTTACGGGACGACAGGCCCCAGGCACAGCAGCAGGCGTCACCTTTCTGACCTTAGAAGATGATATAGGCAATATGAATGTTGTGGTATGGCAAGCTACAGCGCGAGCACAGCAACAAACTTTTTTGAAAGCTAAGCTTCTTCAAGTTAATGGCATTATTGAATGTTCAAAAGAGGGAGTTATTCACATTATTGCGGGTAAGCTTATCGACCGTACACCTTGGCTCGAAAAGCTGACATTAAGCTCTAGAGATTTTCACTGAATTTTTTACAGAGGCAAAGTAATAGATTATGGTATGCTTAACAGTGATTGTTTGATTAATAACTTTCTTTTCGTGAAGCAACATTCGAATAACTCAACTATACCTGTAGATAATTGTTGTCATTTTCGGAGTATAAAATGATGCGATGGATTGCGCTTTTTATTATTTGCGCATTTAGTTTTAATACCTACGCAGATAAATATATAGTTGGCGCACAAGGTTTAGCCTACTTTCCTCACTACGATTTTTCTTCGCCTGTAGATAAAGGAGTAGCCTGGTCGATATTAGAGGCTTTTTCTGAAGCTTCTGGACACGAATTTATTTATTTGAGTTTGCCCATAAGACGACTTCAACTCGAGCTAGTTAAAGGTAATGTTGATTTTGTATACCCTGATAACAGAGGCTGGTATAACAGCATCACCACTTCGAGCGATAAGTATTTTTCACTTCCTTTAACCAATGCAGTAACAGGAACTATCGTTAAACGAGAGAATGTAGGTAAGGGCATTGAAAAAATAAAACATCTAGCCATGCCACTAGGGTTCACACCAGTAAACTGGCAACAAAGAATAGACAATAAACATACAAAAATTACTTGGGTTACTAGCATACAGCAGGGCTTTGACCTTTTAGATCAAGAGCGTGTCGATGGATTAGATTTGGAATACTTTGTCAGCCAAAGCTCCACACCACTATCCTATGAGAAAGGCGCGTTTACTCTAGATTTAACACTTCCTCATAACGAAATCCCTTTTTCTTTGTCTACCCTTTACCACAAAGACATCATCAGTGAACTGGATAATTTCATAGCCTCAAACCCCGAGTTAATTAATAGTATAAAAGTAAAATACGGAATAACTTCTTTTGAAAAATTGTCTCAGCAACTTCTAAAAGAACAAGACTTGCAAGCTGAAGAAGTCTGGAAATAAAGGACATGTCGCTTTGCGAGAATGACGCACATCTATTCACATGCGCATTTGAGAGGTCTGTTGCCGCTCGTGCTTTCCTTACAATATTTCTTAAAGCATAGTTTGGATTAGATTAGTAAAGCAAAGCTATTTTCCCTTGTAAAAACTTCAAGGGCGTCAGTAATATAGACTCTCGCCAGCTATATACTTGACCTTAGATATAATTTATCTATTTGAAATAATTAGCTTTTTTATTTGGAAAAGTTTTTGCTTGTAGGTTGTTATATCAAGGAGCATTTATGAAACAGTTATCACTACTCTTATTTTCTTTTTTCATCACATTTACCGCCAGTAGCGCGCAGGCAAAGCAGACTGTCAGTGTCGACTATATGCATGGATTTGATGATATTGACGGTATGCGCTTAGCATATAGACCGCTTGAACAAACATTAGCTACCGATTGGTTTGGCGACATAAAGCTCTATTGGGAAGTTAGTGCCGTCATTTGGGAATATGGTAAAAACGATAGCCACAGTACAAGCTATGGCGCGTCACTGACCCCTGTTTTTATGAAACAGGTAACTACGCTATATGAAAAATACCCTGTATATTTAGAAGCAGGAATAGGTGCAAGTTACATTGGTGATCAAGAGGTGGCAGGGAAGGATATTGGCTCTAACTATCAATTTGAAGACAGATTGGGCGTGTTTGTAGAGATCGACAAGAAGCAACACGTTGCGCTGCGCTATATGCACTTTTCAAACGGTGGCTTTAACAACGACAACCCAGGGCTAGATTTCCTGAATCTATCCTACGCCTACCACTTCTAACGAAATTGGGTCAGAGTACATTTCTACACTGTAAACAACGACGCTAGAGTGCGCTGTTGCTCTGTTAAGAACATTTGTTCAAAAAATTTCACTGACCCCATTATTTTTTCTGCAGAAA